>CBIHQA010000786.1:0-1500 GCA_966211475.1 uncultured Neisseriales bacterium | reverse complement strand
TGGGGTGGCTGATGGGACTCGAACCCACGACGACAGGAATCACAATCCTGGACTCTACCAACTGAGCTACAGCCACCGCAGCAAGCCAATCATTATAGCCTGTGTTTATGGCTTGGGTGCAATGGCTTCGCCGGATTTTTCTTCGGCCGCGGCCTTGGGCGGAGTCACCTTGACCTTGAAACGGGTCTTGAGGGCCTGATAGTAGGCGTCGGACTCTGCCGCGCCCCAGGCTTGGGCATATTGGTCCTGGGTCTGCTTGGGGTCGGCGACGGAGGGGTCGCGGCCCAGCACCTTGCTCACGCGCACGACGGCATAGCCCTGAGGGCCCAGGTCCACGCCGGTCACGGCGGGCAGCGAGCCGGCCGGCACCTTCAGCACCGCATCGATCACGTCACGCGGGAATTCCGCCGCCTTGGCACGAGACACGGTCACGGGCTTCACGTTCAAGGCGGTGGCGGGCGCGGCCTTCGCGGCCGCCAGGCGCGCTTCACCCTCTTTGCGGGCGAGCGCTGCAGCCTGCGAAGCCACGAGGCGTTCCTTGATCTGGTCGCGCACCTCGGCAAGGGGGCGCACCACCGAGGGGTGGTAGGCGACCACACGTGCCGCGGTGAGTTGGTTGGGCTTGGTGTCGATGGCCTCGGTGTTGCGCTTGTTGCGCAGGACGTCGGACCCGAACAGGGCTTCGCGCAGCTTGGGCGATGCGAGTGGGCCTTCGACACCCGGCGTGGGGTTGCGCGTCACGCCTTTGGCGGTCTGCACGGTGAGCTTGAATTTGTCGGCCGCGGGCTGGAGGCTGTCGGACTGTTCGTAGACCACGTTGCGGAATTCGCTCGCGGCTTCGGCATAGCGGGTCTGTGCCAGCTGCTTCTTGACCACTTCTTCGATTTCAGCACGCACCGATTCGAAGCTGCGCACCTCGCCTCCCTTGGCCGACTGCAGTTGCAGGATGTAGAAGCCGTCGGGCGTGGCCACGACCGGGCTCAGTTCGTCGGGCTTGAGGGCAAAGAGCGCAGCCTCGTAATCCTTGTCGGTGTCGCCCCGGGCGATGGCGATGTCCAGCTCACCGCCCCGTTCGGCTGAACCGGGGTCTTGCGAATGCTTGCGAGCCACATCACCGAACGACGCCGGGTTTTTCTTCAGGTCGGCCAGCAGCGCCTCGGCCTTGGCCTTGGCAGCGGCGCGGTCGTCGCCCTTGATGAGGATCTGGCGCACGCGGCGCTCTTCCGGCGAGGTGTAGTGCTTGAGGTTCTCGGTGTAGTACTTCTTCAGGTCGTCTTCGGAAACGGTGATGTCTTTCTTCACCGTTTCGGCGTCGAGCACCACGTATTCGATGTCGGCCTGCTCGACGGACTTGAATTGGGCCTGGTTCGCCGAGTCGTTGTAGTAGGCCTGGATGTCGGCATCGGTGGGTGTCACCTTGGCCGCGTAGGCGCGGGCATCGAAACGCTCGACCTCGGCTTCGCGCTGCTGGTACAGCGCATCGAATGCGGCAGAAGCCGC
>CBIHQA010000785.1:0-1505 GCA_966211475.1 uncultured Neisseriales bacterium | reverse complement strand
CCAGCGTTCGGACGTTGGCGAACAGTAGGTTGTCGATTTCGTCCGTGGTGAACTTGAAGGACACCGTATCGCCGTACACGCTGGCACGCAGTACCTTGCCGTTCTTCAGCGTGCGGCTGTGTTCCCTCGCCTGGGTATTGGCCTGATCGAGGGCATTGCCCAGGTTGGTCAGGGCGGTCCACCAGGCAAGCGTTCCGTTGAAAGGCCGGGTCAACTCCATGGCTGAGCCCGGATCATCGGACCGCTGCGTGCCAGAGATGCCCGCGAAGCCGCCAAACACCGGGCTGGTGCACTCCACCAGCTTCGCATGCGCCATGGTCTTGTTGGCGGAAGACGCTACGCCATCTGCCACGCTGCCGGCGGTGCGGCTCATGCTGTCGATCAGCTTCTTGCGCTCGTAGAAGTACATCGCGCTCGGGCTTCCAGTATGGGTAACGGCCGGAGCGCAAGTCACGATTTCCTGCAGCGCGGTCAGGGCCGCCCCCAGACCGGTCATCGTGCCGGGGCCTTCCTGCATGTCGGCATTGGCGCCCAGCATGGAAACCATGCGTTCCAGGTAGTAGTGGTTCAGGATCGCCGACAGGCAATAGAAGTATTTCCACGGTAGAACATGGTGAAACGTCCAACGATCACAGTCCGGCGTCGAGCCGCTACGCGCGGCCGGCAAGTTGACCGTGAAGATATGAGTTGGCATGTAACGGCACCTTGTGAATGCGGGGGTTTTCCTCAACCGACGTGGTACTACTCCAACGCCCACTCCGCCAGCTTGCCCACCACTTCATTCATCAGCACGTTGTCGACGTCGCGGGCGCCGGCGGCCCGGCATCGGGCCAGCACGGCCTTGACAATGCCCGCGTCGAACTGGAACTGCTTACCGGTGGATTCCACATACCGGGCGCGCAGCTTCTCCAGCTTGTTGCGCACGATACTGCCCAGGATTTCATCGTCCAGGCCGCGATACGGCACAGTCGTCATCCGCGCCAGGAATGCCGGCCGGAACACCGTCAGCAGTTCGTTGCGCAGGGTGTCGGCGAAACGATCCGTGCCCAGCGCCTCCGGTGGCGTTTCCAGGATCAGCTCCGCCCCCACGTTGCTGGTGGCGAGGATCACGGTGTTCTTGAAGTCGACCACCAGCCCGGTTCCATCCTCCATCACGCCCTTGTCGAAGACGTTGTAGAACGCTTCCAGCACGTCCGGGTGGGCCTTTTCGATCTCGTCCAGCAGCACCACGCAATAGGGTTTGCGCCGCACCGCCTCGGTCAGCACGCCGCCAGTGCCGTAACCGACATAACCGGGAGGCGCCCCTTTGAGCTGCGATACGGTGTGGGCTTCCTGGTATTCGGAAAGGTTGATCACCACCAGGTTGCGTTCGCCGCCGTAGAGCGCGTCGGCGAGTGCGTAAGCCGTTTCGGTCTTGCCGACCCCGGTCGGGCCGGGCAGCAGGAAGACCCCGACCGGCTTGCCTGGGTCGGTCAAGCCGGCGCGGTAGGCCTGGATGCGCTTGG
>CBIHQA010000784.1:0-1509 GCA_966211475.1 uncultured Neisseriales bacterium | reverse complement strand
GGCCCGCACCTTCGCGACCATCCTCCATGCGAACCTTGAAACCGGCTGTCTTGCCGTCGAAGACGACGCGCTTGAGTTCAAGCACGCCCTCTGCCTCCATAGCGTCCCGCAGGCGCTCCAATGCTTGTTTCATGTTTCCACTCTCCGTTGTGAAATTCAGTGTGCAGCCCAAATCCCCATGCCCACGCAGAGAGCGAGGAAGGGGATGGTGATCCAGAGGACGCGGGTGCGGATGGGGGTTGCCCAGTCGGTGTCAGGGTGGCTGTCGTTCACAGTGCAGCCCTCCCGCTCGCAACGGCACGGCGCACGATGGGCACGATCTCGGCGCGTTCTTGCGGAACGATGGCCACGCCACCGGGGCTGGCAGGGTGACGGGCGCGCTGGACCGCATGGGCAACGTCGCCCGCGTCCAGCCCCGCCGTGTCCAGATCGCCTTCGCCCGCGTCGTCAGTCACGACAAAGCGGCTGAAAGGCTCCAGGACGAGCGAAAGCAGTTCGTCGGGCACCCCAGCCTCGCCAAGCGCACCGATCGCCCACGCGGGCATTGCAGCGCCATCGCGCCAGCCCTTCATCGTGCTTTCGTGGAGCGGCGAACGATTGGCCAGAACCGCGATGGTCAGCCCTTGCTTGGCAGCGAGGCGGAACAACTCGCGTTGCGCGTCAACGGAATCCCGCGCCGGAAGCGATAGATTGGCCATTATTCTAGTGCGCTCCCGGCGTATCGGTTGAGGAATGAGAAAGGAGGACAGCACAGCGAACCGCCGGGTCGGTGGGGAAGTTCAGACATGCGAACTCACCAAACCGCTCCCGCGCAGCGTTATCGTAGGCGCGGGCGGCGGCCTCTTCGCTCTCGAAGCTGCCAAGATGGAATTGCCTGCGGTCAACTACGATGTAGGCGCGCCAGTTCTTGGACTGGCTGTTCCGGGTCACGCCTTTGAACTTAGATTTACCCCCCAAAGACGGCTTGTTTCGTCCATTTTCCTGGGGGGTCGCGAGCCTAAGGTTGCACCTACGGTTGTCGAGACGGTTGCCGTTGATATGATCGACTTGAAGGCCAGCCGGGGCGTTCATAATGAACCGGCTCAACGCGACCCGCTTCATCTTGCCCTTCACCCAATAGTTTTGTCCGGCGTCCCATGTGCCGCTCGAATAGGGGTTGATGACCCAGCGGCGGGCAAGGACGCGCTCCGCATCAACAGGGCTTACGATAAGCCGCAGCCCGCGCGCATTAGGCACCAGAACGAAACCGACATCCGCGCTGTCCTCGCCAGCATCGGTGAAAAGCTGGAGCGGTGCTGCTGGCAGGATGTCGAACTCGCCGCAGATGCAGGGTCCGATTCCGCACGACCGGCAGGGTGTCGGAGCGAGCGTCATACGTTCGCCGCCTTGGCCAACCGCGACCACGCGAAATGAACCCGCGCACCGTCTTTCACGAGTATGGGGATGCGCATCTAGCCGCGCCTCCGGTGCCAAGCCGGAGCACGCGAATCCGCCAGGATTCGTCTATGC
>CBIHQA010000783.1:0-1520 GCA_966211475.1 uncultured Neisseriales bacterium | reverse complement strand
GGAGGCCAGCATTGCAAAACCATAGGTGATCGACGACAGCAGCAGGAAGCCCGTGTTCAGGGCCACCAGCGGCAGGTCGAACAGTTCCGCGCCCGACGGGCCGCCCGCGTAGCTGCGGCCGAGCACGGCGTAGGTGGCGAACAGGCCGGCGAACAGCAGGCAGTCGCTCATCAGGTAGATCCAGAAGCCCAGCAGCGTGCCGTTCTCCGGATGGTGGTCACGCACGTAGTAACGCGCGCTTGGATCTGCGCTCATGGCGCCGTTAGCGTTAATTTCAGACATGGCTTTCCAGGAAACGAGTGTGCGCGTCTTCGGTACGGGTTACTTCATCAGCCTTGATGTAGTAATCGCGCTTGTAGTTAAAGGTGTGAACGATGATGGCGCCAACCATGACCACGAAGGCCACGACTGCCGGAATCCACATCTGCCATACCATGGCGAAGCCGAAGGCGAACGACAGGGCCGAGATCACGAAGCCGGCGCCGGTGTTCTTCGGCATGTGGATGTCCACGAAGCCCTTCAGCGGACGCTGGTACTTGTTCTTCTTCATGTCCGCCCAGCGGTCGCTGTCGTGCACCACCGGGGTGAAGGCGAAGTTGTAGTCTGGCGGTGGCGACGAGGTGGCCCACTCCAGGGTACGGCCATCCCATGGGTCGCCGGTGACGTCGCGCAGCTTGGCGCGGTCTTTCCAGCTCAGGAACAGCTGCAGGATGAAGGCGCCGATACCGCCGGCGATGATCAACGCACCAATCGCGGCGATGATGAAGTAGATCTGCAGCGATGGATCATCGAAGTGGTTCATGCGGCGGGTAACGCCCATGAAGCCCATGATGTACAGCGGGGTGAAGGCGACCCAGAAGCCCACCAGCCAGCACCAGAACGATACCTTGCCCCAGAACTCGTTCAGCTTGTAGCCGAAGGCTTTCGGGAACCAGTAGTTGATGCCGGCGAACAGACCGAACACCACGCCGCCGATAATCACGTTGTGGAAGTGGGCGATCAGGAACAGCGAATTGTGCAGCACGAAGTCGGCTGGAGGCACGGCCAGCATCACGCCGGTCATACCGCCGATCACGAAGGTCAGCATGAAGCCCACGGTCCACATCATCGGCACGGTGAAGCGGATACGGCCCTTGTACATGGTGAACAGCCAGTTGAAGATCTTCGCGCCGGTCGGGATCGAGATAATCATGGTGGTGATGCCGAAGAACGAGTTCACACTCGCGCCGGAGCCCATGGTGAAGAAGTGGTGCAGCCATACCAGGTAGGACAGCACGGTAATCACGACGGTCGCGTACACCATCGAGGTGTAGCCGAACAGGCGCTTGCCCGAGAAGGTCGAGACGATTTCCGAGAACACGCCAAACACCGGCAGGATCAGGATGTACACCTCTGGGTGGCCCCAGATCCAGATCAGGTTCACGTACAGCATCGGGTTACCACCCAGTTCGGTGGTGAAGAAGTTGAAGCCGGCGATACGGTCCAGCGACAGCAGTGCCAGGGTGATGGTCAGGATCGGG
>CBIHQA010000782.1:0-1538 GCA_966211475.1 uncultured Neisseriales bacterium | reverse complement strand
CGCGAGATCCGTTACTTCGACATCAAGGGCGAGTACACCGGCCTGACCTCGCGGGCGATGACGGCGCCCGACGGCAAGATCCGCATCCCGCTCAACGAGGAATCCTCCAAGGGCAGCGGCCAGATCGAGGAATTCCTGATGAAGTTCAGCGGCGAAGGCATCCAGCACATTGCGCTGCTGAGCGACGACCTGATCGACACGGTCGACCGGCTCCGGGCCGCTGGCGTGCCGCTGATGACCGCGCCCAACGACATCTACTACGGCATGCTGGACGAGCGGCTGCCGGGACACGACCAGCCAGTGGACAAGCTGCAGGCCCGCGGCATCCTGCTCGACGGCACCGCAGAGGGCGGCAAGCCGCGGCTGCTGCTGCAAATCTTCTCCGAGACGCTGCTCGGGCCGGTGTTCTTTGAGTTCATCCAGCGCAAGGGGGATGAGGGCTTCGGCGAAGGCAACTTCAAGGCGCTGTTCGAATCGTTGGAGCGCGATCAGATTCGTCGAGGGGTGTTAGCGCCGGACTGAGCCGGGTTGGTTTTCGGATCGACACATTGAGTGGGTTGCTTCCCCATCGCGTCCGCCAGCCTTGATTGAGCGTTTTCTTGCAGGCACATCGTGTTCCGCGATGTGCCTTTCTTGTTTCTGCTTCACAGCGATTTCCGCGCGGGACGATTGACTAAAAATTCTCTTTGGTCTTTAATTTCTGTAACAACAGAAATTAAAGAATGTGTGACCATGTCCCGCGATCGAGCCACAGAACTCCCGCCCCACAGAGAAAGCGCCATGACAGCCCGCAAACTCGTTCTGTATTTCGATGGCCGTTGCGCCTTTTGCGCCACCGAAATGCAACGCCTGGCCAAATGGGACGTCGCCGGCCGCCTTGCCTTCACCGACATCGCGGAACCAGGCTTTGACCCGACCCCACTCGGCGTGGACCTGTCGGCGCTCAACCGGGAGCTGCATGGGCTCACCAACGACGGCCGCTTGCTGGTGGGCGTGGACTGCCTGCTGATGGCCTACTCTCTGGCCGGTCGGAGCGGGCTGGTATGGCTGCTGCGCTTCCGGCTTTTCCGGCGACTGCTAGCGCCGTGCTACCGCTTGTTTGCCCGCCATCGCTACCGGATCTCGCGCTGGCTGGGCTATCGGCAGCCGGCGATCTGTGCGGACGACTTCTGCCGCATGGGCTCCTTTCCGGGAGCTTGAACCGGCCTGATCAAAACGCTGTCGAGAAGGGGAGGCCATGAACACCCAACGCACACGAATCTGGATGGTGAGGTGGCTTTACGCCACTGCAGCCGTGCAACTGCTGGTTGGTATCCTGCTGCCCTGGGTGGCAGGCGCGCCGGTGTTCGACGCCTACCACCGCGGCATCGAGGCCACCTTCTGGGGTGACACAGCTCCCAGTGCCGCTCGGGCACAGCAAATATGGTGGATGTCCCTGTTCGGCCCGACGGTGCAGAGCGTCGCGATCTGGATGGCGGTTCTGATCCGGCTCGCTGACCGTCAGCGCAGCGCCGCCGTCTGGGGGGGGCTCGTGGTCG
>CBIHQA010000781.1:0-1539 GCA_966211475.1 uncultured Neisseriales bacterium | reverse complement strand
TGATCTTCAGCATGGTGCTGTTTTCGGACTGGTGGCACAGGTAGTGCAGCCCGCTCCACGACGACTCGAGCTTCTGCAGCTCTGGATGGTGCATCACTGCCGACAGCTGGTCGGAAATCAACGCATCCAGCTCGGCGATACGGGCGTCCAGCGATGCCGCCAGGTCAGCCGACAGGGAAACGGTGCCATCGAGCACCTGGTTCACCAACTCACCGATCAGGTCTCGCGTGCGCAGCCGTTCCGTTTCGGACCGCGCCACACGGCTTTCGGAAACGATGCTGTCGAGCAGACTGGCGGATTGGGTTTCGGCGACAGCCGGCGCAGCGCCGGCGTCCTGCATCAGAACTTGATCGCTCATGACTTAGCCCTCCTGCGGACCTTGGTCGCCCCGCGACGTCTCGCGCTGAAGGGCCGTCAGTTTTTCGGTGCTGTTCAGGACGTCCTGAAGCAGGTCCTCCAGCCGGTCGTTGCCAGCCAGCTTGTTGCGCAGGTCGGAAAGCTTGTTGCGGGCCTCCAGCAGCTGGCGCAACGGATCGATCTGCTGCACGAGGTTGTCGGGCGAGAAATCATCGATCCCGTTGAAGTTGAGCTCGACGCCGAGGCGCGAACCGTCGCGCGCCAGCCGGTTCTCGACCTGCATGGCAACGCGCGGCGCCATGCCGCGCATCACGTCATCGAAGTTATCGCGGTCCACGTTGACGAATTTGCGGTCCTTGAGCTTCGGCAGCGGCTGTTCCGACTGGCCGGAAAAGCTCCCCATCACGCCGAGGACAAAAGGCAGCTCCTTCTGCTCAATGGCGTCGCCAACTTCGACGTCGTAGGTCAACTGCACGCGAGGCGGGCGGATGCGCGACAGCTTCTTCTGGGTGCTTTCTTTCTTGGACATGAATCCACCTGAATCCGGTTGAGATTGATAGGGCGAAGGGAAACGCCGTCTACAGCGAGCCGAATGGATTGCTGGCATCCGCCGCGGGGCGGGACGGCGGGGCCTTGGACGGGGGCGGGATCAGCGGCGGCTTCGATGCCGGCGCCGTGGTCGGCGCACCGCTCGCCAGCCCTTCGAACGGGGTGGCGGCCGCAGGCTTGGTGGTGGCTGGCGGCTTGGGCGTGGTGGGGGTAGAAGGTGCCGCGGAGGCAGTCCGAGGCGCCTTCTGCACGGAGTTCTTCAGGTCGTTGAGCGCCTCGGTCTGCAGATTGATGGCCTGGCCACGGTAGTGAAGCGCGTCCTGCTGATTGGGATCGCGACGCAGCACTTCGTCGAACGCATCGATGGCATTCTGGTAGTTGCTCAGACGCAGCTCCATGACCCCCCGCTGGTACCACGGCAACAGGCTGAGCGGGTCTTCCTTCATGGCGGCTGCATAGGCACTGCGGGCCTGCTCGAAATTGCCTCCCGCGAACAGCTGGTTCCCCTGATTCACCAGCCGTGCGGCGGCCGGCATGGCCTTGAGCGTCACCGCTGCGCCTTGCCAGCCGCTAACGTTCACCGGCTGCTGTGTCGCGCAGCCGGACAACAACAGAATGGTCAATAGTGCGCTG
>CBIHQA010000780.1:0-1542 GCA_966211475.1 uncultured Neisseriales bacterium | reverse complement strand
GTCGACCGCGGCCTTCTCGTTGTATTTGTCGACGATGCGTGCGACATCGACGACCACGCTGCTGAGCGCGATGAGGTTGCCCATCACCGGCAGCGTCCCCGCCACGGTGCTCAACCGTGCCAGCGTCACATGGTTGTGGCTGATCCTGCGCAGCCATTGGTCGAAAGCGGCGGCGCTTGTACCGACGTCCTCGGCCGCAATGGTCGACAGGGGCGCCACCGCCATCTGCGGTTCGCGTGCTGCGGGCTCGGCCCGCGCTGCTTTGGTCATGGGTTGCCTTGTTCATGCGGCGCTCTGGGACAGCGCCATGGTTCGCAGCCGGAACGGCGCTGCAGTGATGTGTTCTTGCAGGCTCAAGGGGATCGATGCGAGCCGCAGCCAGATCGGTGGAAAGTGCCGAACGGTGCGAACCAGGCTCGGAGCACGGGTTCACAGTCCGCAAGGCAATCACTCACCGGAAGGGCTGCGGTCGACGGCGGGCTTGTGTTCTTGTCCCGTCCTCCCTGATGCAGCCGGCGGAAATCATAGGGGCCGCCGAGACGATTGCTGCAGATGCGTCACAAGTCATTACCTTGTGGGGACGCTGCGTGGTATGCAGTGGTGGGCCGCAATCCCTAGGGTGATAGTCGGTGCATTGCTCAGCACCCTTGGTCATGGAAGTGTGATCGTGACGTTTGCTGCGGGAGGTGCAAGGCGAACCACGTCGTTGTATGCCGCCAATTGTTGTTCGGCTTGGTGTCGAAGCTGCCAATGAATGCCGATGTACCCCAACAGACTCAGCGCACCGAACAGCGAGGCAAACACCCACAGAGGAACTTCATTGCGCAAGCGGTTCCTGATGCGGTCTGGCGGCAGTGCGTGCGGTGCAAACAACGGTCTCGTGCCCTTCAGGTGAGCGATGTCATCGCCGAGCTTTGACGTCAGGTAGGTGAGCTTCTCGCTGCCATCGACGATGTACTTGCCCTGAAATCCCAGCAGCAGGCACATGTGGAACACCTCGAGAACCTGGATTCGCCTGCTGCCTTCTCGCCGCAACTCTTCCAGGTGATCGAAGAAGCGTTCACCTCCCAACTGGTCTCCGAAGAACTGGAGCTGCAGCGGTCGCTGCATCCATTCGTCGCGGATGCGGAACTGCGACATCAAAATTGCTTCGTCCAAGGTCGCGGAGAACGCGTACTTGCACAGGTGAATGTCTTTCGCCTCGCAGCCCAGGCGCGAGGCGCCTCTTTCCATGTCGGTGAGGAACTCCTTGATCGAGCGACTGAGTGTCTCTGCGTCACTTGGCGCTCGCTTGGCTCGCAGCAGGAACAGCAGGTAGAAGCCGTCGTACATCAGGTCCATCAGCGTGCGAGCCTCTTTGACCGGGTTGGCCGAGGTGCTTGCACTCGACTTGATTGATGATGGCTCACCCGCTTTGAATAGGGAGGGGACCGGTGGCAAGGCGGTGGTGTTCATGGATTGATCGCGATCAGTTCGAGATTCAGGTCGTCAGGGCAACCAGGTGCGTAAATGGAAATGGCCTGAGCTTGAAGCATCCGCTCA
>CBIHQA010000779.1:0-1546 GCA_966211475.1 uncultured Neisseriales bacterium | reverse complement strand
CCGCTGGATATAGTGGCAGCCAGACCTTCATCAACGGAGCCACCATGTCCGACCAGAAATGCGTGATCGTGATCGACGCCGAGCTACCCGTCGGCATCATCGCCAACACCGCCGCCGTCCTGTCGCTGAGCCTCGGCCGCGCCGTGCCCCACCTGATCGGCCGCGACCTGCAAGACCAGCGCGGCCACCGTCGCCACGGCATCACCACCGCCGCCATCCCCGTGCTGAAAGGCACCGGCCCGTCGCTGAAAACCCTGCGCGAAGCACTGCGGGAGCACGAACCCGAACTGACCGTGATCGACCTGATCACCGCCACCCAGACCACCAAGTCCTACGAGGAATACGCCGATCGGCTCGCCACCACCCCGGTGGAGGCGCTGGAATACCAGGGGCTGGCCCTCTATGGCCCCCAGAAGGTGGTGAACAAATACACCGGCAGTCTCGGCCTGTTGCGTTGAGCACCGGGGCAATGCCCGCCTCGATCCGCCTTTTCGTAGCCCGGACGCCCACAGGGCGGCCGGGGAAACGACGACAACCCGGCCGCCCTTCGGGCGTCCAGACTACCCATTCGCAAACGGGACCGGTTTCAACGCCCCCCCTGCCCCGACCACCAAGGAGCCGCCGCCATGCTTTGGAGCTTCATCGTCGCCACCACCCTGATCAGCCTGATGCCCGGCCCCTCCATGGTCATCATCATGATGACCGCGCTCGACCGTGGGCTAGCCAAGAGTATCCAGACCATCCTCGGCGTGGTGGTCGCCGACGCCATCCTGCTCCTGCTGGTCCTCTCCGGCCTCGGCGCCCTGCTCTATACCTCCGCCGTCGCCTTCACCGCCCTTAAATGGCTAGGCGTGGCTTACCTGATCTACCTGGGCATTGCCCAGCTACGCAGCAAGGTGGAAGACGACAGCAGCCATGCCGCTGGTGACCGCCGCACCTCGCCCTTCCTGCAAGGCCTCGGCACCACGCTGCTCAACCCCAAGATCATCGGCTTCCTGATCGTCTACTTCCCGCAGTTCCTCAACCGGGAAGAACCGGTGCTGAACCAGATGCGCGTGCTCGGCCCGCTGTTCCTGCTGATCGTGTTCGCCGTGTTCCTGCTATGCGCGCTCGGCGCCAAGGCGCTACGCAGCGTGCTGGAAACCCGCCGTGGTCGGGTGATGGTCAAGAATGCATCGGGTGTATCGCTGATCGGCTGCGGCGTGCTGTCGGCGGCGGGGTAGATTCGCCCCCTGATCCCGGTACGCCGGTTCTTCGGCGACACGCTCATGCTCGAACCGGACCACACATGGCGGCGGCAGAATCCAACCGCCAAACAACGCAGCCAGAAAGAAAACGAATCCGTTCCGTCCGACCCTGCACAGTCGGGCCTGGCGCCTTCCATGTCACCCGGTAACCAAGCCAAGGCGGGAAGCCCATCAGGTCCGCCATGTGAAAGAGGTGCTATCGATCCTCCCTCTCCCTGGGGAATGGCAGCAAACCGGGCTGGCGGCGCGCAACGCCCCGGTACCGGCAGGCACCGGTCCAGCTGCGACGGGCTATAGAT
>CBIHQA010000778.1:0-1551 GCA_966211475.1 uncultured Neisseriales bacterium | reverse complement strand
GCGTACCTGCTGTTCTCGCCCGACTGGGGCAAGGGATACGGCCGCGAGGCGATGGTGGCGCTGCTGCAGTGGCTGTTCCCGTACTACGGTCTACGCCACGCCGATGTGCGGATCGACCCGCGCAATCGCCGCTCGCTGGCACTGGCTACGGCCCTGGGGTTCGTGCCACTCCGCTATCTACCCGGCGTTGATGAGTTGCATGGCCAACCTGCGGACGTGTACGTGCTGAGGCTGCACGGACTGCCAAGCCCTACGGAAGCATCTTTGTAGCTTGGGGTTTCACGCTTGGTGGGATGCTTGATGCCGATCCAACGCCCAAGCCACATGCTCCCGTACCAGCGGCGACGGATCGTCCTGCCGGGCACACAACGCGCTGATCACCTCGGGCGTGGTCGGTGCGTTGCCCAGCCCCACCGCCAGATTCCGTAACCAGCGCTCATGGCCGATCCGCAGGATCGCGCTACCCGCCATACGAGCCTGGAAGGTAGCCTCGTCCCAACTGAACAATTCGACCAAGGAAGCACGATCCAGCCCGTTGCGCACTGCAAAGTCGCCTTCATCCGATAGCCGGGCGAAGCGGTTCCACGGACAGGCCAGCTGACAGTCGTCACAGCCGTAGACCCGGTTGCCGATCATCGGCCGGAATTCGACCGGGATCGCACCCTTCAGCTCGATGGTCAGATAGGAGATGCAGCGTCGCGCATCCACCTCGCCGGGCGCGATGATGGCCTGGGTCGGGCAGATGTCGATGCAGGCGGTGCAGCGCCCGCAGTGCGGCTCCATCGGTGCATCGACCGGCAGCGGCAGGTTGGTGAACAGCTCGCCCAGGAAGAAATACGATCCGGCGTCGCGCGACAGCAGCAGGGTGTGCTTGCCGCGCCAGCCCAGGCCGGCTTTGGCGGCGAGTTCCACTTCCAGCACCGGCGCGCTGTCGGTGAAGGCCCGGTACTGATGGTCCAGCCCCAGCGCGGCGACTTCTGCGGTCAGTCGTTGCGCGAGTTTCTCCAGCCGGTTGCGTAACACCTTGTGATAGTCGCGCCCCATCGCGTAGCGGGAGATGGCCGCCCGCGACGGATCGGCATTGGCGGCTTCCGTCTCGGCCGGCATTTCGGCCAGATAGGGCATGCGGACCGAGATCACCCGCACCGTGCCCGGCACCAGTTCCGCAGGTCGGGTACGTTTGGTACCGTGGCGTGCCATATAATCCATCTCGCCGTGGAAGCCCTTTTCCAGCCAGGCGAGAAAGCGCGGCTCCACCGCCGACAGGTCGGTGTCTGTAATGCCGAGCCCGTCGAACCCGAGTTCCCGGGCCCATTCCTTCAGTTGTGTCACCAGCTGCGCGAGAGTCGCCGCATCTGGGATCGAAGAGATGAATGTTTTCGAAAGCAAAGGCACCTTTCGAAACCCCTTTTTTTGTCGAATCGCGGGCAAAGCCCGTCAATTCGACAAGCCAACCGCTTTTGTTTGCTGTTTTCCGTCCTTTCTTTCGAAAGAACTAGCACGTCATGCATGAAGCCAATGATACCCCGCGCACCCTGTTCCTGCCCGACG
>CBIHQA010000777.1:0-1555 GCA_966211475.1 uncultured Neisseriales bacterium | reverse complement strand
ACCGGAGGACCTGGCCCGTATTCGTGGCTACTGGCAGCGCGCGCTGGATGGCGAAACCGTGCTGGAGACCACCACCTTCCGGCAGCAGAACGGGTTAGTCCGCAGTTTCGACATGCGCTATTACCCGCTGCATGCCGCCGACGGCACCCTGCTGGGCGCCGCGCAAATCTCGCGCGACGTCACCGAGCGCGAAGAGACGCAACAACAGATCGCGGCACTGAACGCGGCACTGTCGATGCGCGCGGCGGAACTGGAACGGGCCAATCGCGAGATGGAGGGCTTCAGCTACTCGGTCTCGCACGACTTGCGGGCGCCACTGCGCGCGATCGACGGGTTCTGCCGGCTGTTGTCGGCCCGTCTCGAAGGCCGGCTGGACGCAGAAGAGCAACGCCTGTTCTCGGTGGTGCGGGACAGCAGCAAGTCGATGGGACGGCTGATCGACGACCTGCTGCATTTTGCGCAGATCGGCCGGCATCCGCTGCAATTGGTTCCGGTGGATATGCGTGCGCTGGTGGACGAGGTGTGGCTGGAGCTGGCAGAGGGGTTTTCCGGCGACATCGAGATCGGGCCGCTGCCGCCGACCATCGGGGACCGTGCCTTGCTGAAGCAGGTGTGGACCAACCTGCTGTCCAACGCGGTCAAATACAGCAACCGGAAGGATGCGCCGCAGATCCGGGTGCATGGCGAACGCGACGGTGAGCAGCAGGTCTACTCGGTAACGGACAACGGCGCCGGCTTCGACATGCGTTACGTGAACAAATTGTTCGGCGTGTTCCAGCGTCTGCATGGTGCGGACGAATACCCAGGGTCGGGCGTCGGCCTGGCGATTATCGAGCGGGTAGTGTCGCGGCACGGTGGAAAGGTATGGGCGAAAGGCGAGCTCGGGGCGGGGGCACGCTTCGGGTTCTCGCTGCCGGCAATGCCTGCGGGATGGCAGGCAGACAAGGAGCGTGGGGATGCAGAACCTACAACCCGTTGATGTGTTGCTGGTCGAGGACAATCCGGCCGATGCCGAGATGACCCTGATCGCGCTGCGGCACCAGCGGCTGGCCAACCAGATCGAATGGGTGAAAGACGGCGCGCAGGCATTGGACTGCCTGCGTTGCCGGGGCGACTACGCCGGGCGAGACCCCACGCCGCCGCGGCTGGTCTTGCTCGACCTCAAGCTGCCCAAGGTCGATGGGCTGGAAGTGCTGCGCGAGATGAAGGCCGACCCCCAGTTGCGGCAGATTCCGGTGGTGATGCTGACCTCCTCGGCCGAAGAGAGCGACCTGATCCGCAGCTATGGCCTGGGCGTGAACAGCTACGTGGTCAAGCCGGTGGATTTCGAGCACTTCAGCAGCGAAGTGGCCAAACTCGGTTTCTACTGGCTGCTGATCAACCGGGTGCCCCGAGGCACGGAGTGAGCATGGCAGAACGGATCCGGGTATTGCTGCTGGAAGACGTAGCAAGCGATGCCGAACTGGTGCTGGCGGAGTTGCAGCAGGGTGGCCTGTCGGTCGATCTGCTGCGGGTCAGCGACGAGGCCGCCTTCCTCAATGCCTTGTCGGATTTT
>CBIHQA010000776.1:0-1558 GCA_966211475.1 uncultured Neisseriales bacterium | reverse complement strand
GCGGCCTTCACCATGTCGATCACCCAAACGACGGCCTGCACGATCGGGATGGGGATGTACCGGCAGATCATCAGAATCACGCCGAAGACCTTGCTCTGCATGAGCTTCTTGAAGTTCTTCTTCAGGTCGTTCCACGATTCCTTGATCGCATCGACCGTGTCCTTGGCCAGCTGCTTGGCGGCGTCAAAGCCCTGCTGGAATCCCTCTTTGACCCGGTTGAAGTCGAACGTGGCGAGGCCCACGGCGACGTTGAACCCGGCCTTCACCGTGTTCTTGACGAAGTTGCCGACCGACTTGACGGCGCCCTTGATCTTCTTGGCGACCTTGCTAAAGAAGCTGTATTCAACCTCGACGCGTTGGCCGTTGACGTTGATCACGCCATGGTCGTTGTCGGCCCGCATGGCTTGCAGTTCGCTCTCGCTGACCTTGTCGCCGTGCATCAGTGCGCTGAAGATGTCGCCTTCGTCGCCGACGGCGTCCTGCGTGTTGATGCGCGCATCAATGGCATGGCCGACCTCTTCGGTGAGAACGCGTTCCGCCATCGCGGGATCGGTATGCAGCAATTCGCGGTTCAGGTAGATCGTGTCGTTCGCTTGGGAATACGCGCCACGGCCGACGCCTTCACCCTGCGTGCCGGACTGGTCCGCCAGCTGCGTACCGCTCACCACCTCGATTTTCGGCATCCAGCTGAAATCGTTGCGAAGCGCTTGCTGGCGCAGGCCTTCGGCAGCGGCGGCGTCGTAGCGGTCCCCGAAGGCCTTGCGCAACGTGTCGTTGAACTTGGCTGGGTCCTTCGCGGCTTCAGTGAAGCGGGCGCGGAACTGATCGGTGATCTTCACCAGAGCGGCCTGGTCAGCAGAGGAGGTGCTGCTGGTGGCCGGGGTGGTGGTGGCTGCCGGGGCGGCTTCGGTGCGCGGGCTGGCCGTCGGCTGGGCCTTCGGCAGCGCCGAAGGGGTGTTCCCGGCGAGCGGTGCACCGCCGTCATTGGCGGCCGTGCCGGCGAATTTCAACAGCTCCCGCTCTGCGGGGCTGGCAAGCTGCCAAAGCAGCGGATCGACGTGGTCCGGTGCAGCACCCAGCGGGGTGCTGTTGAACGGCGCTGGTGTATCGAGTGTGCTGGCCCCGATGGCCGCATTGGTCTGCAACATGTCGTCCCCCTGACACAGATGTGAATATGGCCGCCATTGGAGCGGAAGCGTTTGCCGAGCGCATCTGGGTCACGCCCCAGCTGGGGTTGGCCCTAGCGCTGGACGGCAGCGAGGTCTAGGGGCGGTCCCAGCTGGCGCGTGCGGTGCTCCCGTTGTGCAATGGCTCACCACACAACAGCCTGCGGTCCGGCTTGTCGGAGCGCGTCACGGGGAGAGAACACATGAGCACACGCATCGATTGCGGAAGCGGTGCGCAAGTCAGACACGTTCCGCGTGTCGGTGTCCGTCAAGGACGCCAAGTTCATGGTGGGAACGGACCGCATCGGGGTGCAATACAAGGACCGTGGCCCGATCGAGGAGGTCACGCGCCTGACCTATCGCTGGGGCGCCGACAGGGCCAAAGTGGAAAC
>CBIHQA010000775.1:0-1584 GCA_966211475.1 uncultured Neisseriales bacterium | reverse complement strand
TCAAGGGCAACCCGTTCAAGTTCCAGCGCCCCTACGGCAGCTATGTGATGGAACACGTGCTGTTCAAGATCAGCTTCCCGGCCGAATTCCACGCCCAGACCTCCGTGGAATGCGCGATCAAGCTGTTCCCGCAAGTCGCCGGGCGGCTCGACGACATCGAGAAGGTGGTCATCACCACCCACGAATCAGCCATTCGCATCATCGACAAGAAGGGTCCGCTCAACAACCCGGCCGACCGTGACCACTGCATCCAGTACATGGTCGCCATCGGCCTGATCAAGGGCAACCTGACCGCCGCTGACTACGAAGACGACGTCGCTCACGACCCGCGTGTCGACATCCTGCGCGACAAGATGGTGTGCGTGGAAAAGCCGGAATACACCCGTGACTACCTGGACCCGGAGAAGCGCAGCATCGCCAACTCCATCCAGGTGTTCTTCCGCGACGGCAGCAAAACCAACGACATCGAAGTCGAATACCCGATCGGCCATCGCCGCCGCCGCGCCGAAGGCATCCCGGTGCTGGAAGCCAAGTTCGCCCGCAACCTGGCGCGCAGCTTCCCGCCCAAGCAACAGAACGCAATCCTGGCCGTGTGCGCGGATCAGGCGAAGCTCGAAGGCACCGCCGTCAACGAGTTCGTCGACCTTTTCGTGATCTGACAATCCGGTACAGGTTGCGACTTGAGCCCCGCCGCGTGCGGGGCTTTTTTATTGTTCCGCGCCCTCGTCGGCAAATCGGCGGCCATGTAGTCCCTCGTCATTTCTGCGTCCTGACCATCCGGTACAGATGCCGACCTTAGCCCTGCCACATGCGGGGTTTTTTTGCTCGCAGAAGCAAACTCGGCAGTACAACTTTCTTCGTATTCCCTACCCCCGAAAATTCAGTCGAGGCCGCGATTTCTTCGCCTGTAGGGAGCCCACATAATGGCGCCTCCCAAACAGCATATAAAACGAGAATGCGCCTTTCCCGTCATCGCCCGATCCTCGGTGTGGTTGCCAGCCTGGTGGCCATGTCCGCAGGTGCCGCCGACCTCGGCGGCTACGGCAATGATGTCGGCATTCTCGGCATATCCGGCCAGGTCGCCATCATCGAGCAGACCGGCGATACGCAGCAGGCCCGTATCGACCAGACCGGCCACGACCAGTACGCCCTGATCCGCCAGACCGGCGTCGACAACGTCGGCACCCTCGTACAGAGCGGCGACGACAACCTCGCCATGCTGATCCAGGGCGGCACCGGCAACGAAGCACACATTCAGCAGTACGGCACCCATCACGACGCCCGTGTCGAGCAGGAGGGTTACGGCAACCTCGCCAACGTTGCGCAATACGGCAACGGCCAGCAGGTCTCCGTCACCCAGCAAGGTAACTACGGCGTCGTGAACATCGTGCAGTCGCCTTGAAGCATCCAACAATCCACCAAGGGAGTTCGCAAATGAAGACCAGCCGCATCGCCGCCGCAGTGTTCGCACTGTTCGCCGTCGCCGCCGCCCAAGCCGGCAGCAACAACGCCCAGGTTACCCAATACGGTGACAACAACGTCGGCACCGTGAACCAGGACAACGCCTGGTATTCCAACGCCAAC
>CBIHQA010000774.1:0-1587 GCA_966211475.1 uncultured Neisseriales bacterium | reverse complement strand
CATTTGAACGAGGCCTCGCGGGCCTCCGTGCGGGCCGTGGAAAAGACGCAGGTTGCCCTTTGCCGCAAGGCAGTCTGATAAGCCCGGGACCAAGGCATGACCTGCACCTTGAAGCTCACCCCAGCCCGTCGCATCAGTTCCGCAACCTTGTCGCCGCCGATGCCGCTGACGCCATCCTGTTCGGGGATGTTGAAAGGCGGCAGGTCTTCGGTAGTCAGGGTCAGCACGGCAGCCGCACACATTCCGCCGGAGGCGGAAAGCAAGCAAACGAGCAGCAGGCAGATGGGTCGCACGGTGTTCCCTCGCCGACGCGCTTGCTTTCGTTTTAGCTCGTCCAGGCGAAACCGGCTGCTTCGATCATGCAAACGGCGACGAAACGTCGCTCCCTACGGCAAGGTCGCGCCCCGCAGCCTGCGCAGGCTGCCGAAGCCCAGCGCGTAAAGACGCGTGAACTCCGCCCCCAGGAAGAAGATCTGGGCCGAGTAGTAGACCCACAGCAGCAGCGCCACCAGCGATCCCGCGGCGCCGAAGCCGGACGCCACGCCACTGTTACCCAGGTAGAGGCCAATGCCGTACTTGCCCAGGATGAACAGGCCGGCCGTGAAGACGGCGCCGATCACGACGTCGCCCCAGGACAGCGGGACTTCCGGCAGCATCTTGTAGATCACGGCGAACAGACAGGTGATCACCACGTAGGACATCATCGACGACAGGGTGGACAGCACCGGCGCGGAATAGCTCCAGTAACCGCCTGCATAGCGCTCTGCGACCGCCAGTGCGGCACTGATCACCAGCGAGACCAGCAACAAGAATGCCAGCACCAGCACTAGTCCGAAGGACAGCAGGCGGGTCCGGAGCACCATGCTGATGCCCGACTCGCGTGACTTTCCGGTACCCCAGAGTTCGTCCAGGCTGCTCTTGAGTTCGACGAACACGCTGGTTGCCCCCACCAGCAGCAGGCCGGCGGCCAGGAAAGTAGTCAGCAGGCTAGAACCCGGGTTGCGTGCGGAAGCCAGCAGTGCCTGGATCGCAGTCGCACCGTTGGGGCCGACCAATCCGCGCATCTGGCTGAGGATTTCGCCCCGCGCCGCCTCGACCCCAAAGAAATAGCCGGCGATCGCCACCGACATGACCAGGATGGGCGTCATGGAAAACAGAGTGTAAAACGCCAGCGCCGCCCCTTTGCTGGCGGCACGATGCTGCACCCAGGCGTCCACCGAATCGATCAACAGGGAAGTCATGCGCCGCAGCCAGGACGGCGTGTGCAGACGATCTTGGATCATGTGTGTACGGTCCTTTCGAAGGAAAGGACGGGAAAAAACGCAGACAAGACGACGTAGCCGGTTTGGCCGGCTTTGCGCAGGCCTTAATGCACGCGGGGCTTCCGAAAGTGCGTTCGGAAACAGGATCAGGCCTGGCGCCGGCCCCTCTGCATCCAGAGGGTCGACGCGCCGCTGAAGTTCCGTACCGTGGAGTGCGGATCAAGCGGCGCAGGCAGATCAGCCCTCAGTGGGCAGGGGCAGTTGGCGAGCCCGCCGGGTACGCAGGTAGCGCCACCCCAGGCAAAGCAGCAGGCCGCCGCCCAGG
>CBIHQA010000773.1:0-1600 GCA_966211475.1 uncultured Neisseriales bacterium | reverse complement strand
TGATCGAGCTCATGCCGAGGATGTGCACGGCGAAGATGGTCAGGTCCATGCCCATGCCGAACTGGGTGGCCAGCGGCGGATAGAGCGTCCAGCCCCCGGCAGCGGCGCCGCCCGGAACCCAGAACGAGATCATCAGCAGCAGTGCAGCCGGCGGCATCAGCCAGAACGACCAGTTGTTCATCCGGGCAAAGGCCATGTCCGGTGCACCGATCTGCAGCGGAATCATGATGTTACCCAGGCCCACGAAGGCCGGCATGATCGCGCCGAACACCATCACCAGCGCATGCACGGTGGTCAGCTGGTTGAAGAACTCCGGATGCCAGAACTGCAGGCCCGGCTTGAAGAGTTCCAGCCGGATGCCCAGCGCCAGGGTGCCACCGAAAAACAGCATGAAGAAGCTGAACCACAGGTACAGCGCACCGATGTCCTTGTGGTTGGTCGCCATGAACCAACGCTGGAAGAAACCCGGGTGGTGATCGTGGTGGTGATCACCGTGATGCGTATCTGCGTCGCCGTGGGGCAGCGCCGCGTCGGAGTATTGAGCCGTCGACATAACGATTCCTTGATTCCTGCGATTCCGGACGCCGCCTTAGCGGCCTGCCTTCACTTCGGACGGTTGAACGATGCCAGCATCGTTACCCCACGAGTTGCGCTCGTAGCTGATGACCGCCGCGATTTCCGTGTCGGATAGGCTCGCCCACTTGGGCATGGCGTTCTTGCCGTTCAGCACGATGTGGATGTGATCGGCCTTCGGACCGGTTGCGATCTTGGAGCCCTTGAGCGCCGGGAACGTCCCCGGCACGCCGGTACCGCCCGCCTGGTGGCAGGCAACGCAGTTCTGTTCATACACGGTCTTGCCGCGGGCGATGATCTCGTCCTTGGTCCAGACCTTGTTCGGGTCGTCCTTGGCAGCGGCAGCCTTCTTCTTGGCGTCGGCCAGCCAGGTGTCGTAGTCGGCCTGCGGCAGCACCTTCACCACGATGGGCATGAAGCCGTGGTCCTTACCGCACAGCTCGGAACACTGACCGCGATAGATGCCGGGTTCCTTGGCTTCGAACCAGGTGTCACGGATGAAGCCGGGGATCGCATCCTGCTTCACGCCGAATTGCGGCAGCGCCCAGGCGTGGATCACGTCGTTGGCGGTGATCAGCAGGCGCACCTTCTTGCCCACCGGCACCACCAGCGGATTGTCGACATCCAGCAGGTAGGTTTGGGTCTTGGCGTCGCCCTGCGTGTTGTAGTTGTCGATCTGGCCGCGCGGCGTGGTCAGGGTAGAGACGAACTGCACACCGTCGTTGATGTATTCGTAGCCCCACTTCCACTGGTAGCCGGTGACCTTGACGGTCAGGTCGGCATTGCGGGTGTCCTTCTGGGCCAGCACCGTGCGGGCGGCAGGAATGGTCATGCCGATCACGATGACGAAGGGAATGATGGTCCAGATGACTTCCACGATGGTGTTCTCGTGAAACTCATGCGGCTTGTGACCCGCGGATTTACGGTGCTTGATGATGGAGTAGAACATCACCCCGAACACCACGAAGAAGATGCCCAGACAGATATAGAGCATCAACGTGTGCAGATCGAAGATGGTCTCTGCAAT
>CBIHQA010000772.1:0-1601 GCA_966211475.1 uncultured Neisseriales bacterium | reverse complement strand
CGACTGGAAAGGGTTCACCGATCCACCTCACTTTGAAACTGAAGACGCACGCCAAGCGCTTAGGAAACTGGGTGACGCCTAACCCCTCTACAGGGACCTCCCTCCGCGTCAAGAGCTATTCGTGGAAGTGATCAACCATTGTTCCTCAAGAGCTGTATTCATCACCGCATCCGGGATCGCCGTGCATATCGAAGCGGCCACCGTTGAAGGACAGACTGCACATCTACAGGCGGGCTTGTGTCGGCGGGGATCGCCGAGGCCCCAGATACGAACCGCTCGGCAGGGCTCCATTCACTCGCCGTGCTTGAAGCACGCAAGGGTTATCGAGTTCACCTGCCGCCGGTCTGACCTGTGGTGGGCATCTTCGGGCGCACGTCCGGGTGAGGAAGAGGTTGTGGGTCGGGGCTCAGACCGCGGGCAACGGTTTGAGGCAGCAGCGCGCAGCCGGCGGCTCGGGCACGTGGTCGGGGTCGAACACCGCATCACGCGAGAGGACGGCCCACAGGATGCGAGCGTTCTTGTTGGCCAGCGCGACGACGGTCTTTTGCCATCCAGCCCGGTCCTTGAGCTGCAGCAGCCATTGACTGATGCGGTCACTGCGTTTGCTGGCGCTCATCACGGCGGACTTGGCGCCCTGGATCAGCAGCGTGCGCAGGTAGTTGTCGCCGCGTTTGGTGATGCGCCCGAGGCTGGCCTTGCCGCCGGTGGAGTTCTGGCTGGGCACCAGGCCGAGCCATGCGCCGAACTGGCGGGCATTGGCGAACTGTTTGAAGTCGCCGACGCTGGCAATCAGCGCCGACGCGGTCGTTGGGCCAATGCCCAGCAGCGTGGCGGCCTGCTTGGCCCGATCGTCGGAACGCACGTGCGCGGCGATCCGGTCATCGCACCACGACATCTGCAGTTCGAGGTCGATCCAGTGCAGGTGGGCGCGTTGCAGAGCCAGGCGAGCCACGCCGGGCAGTTCGTTGCTTGCGTCCTCGATCACCTCAGCCAGCACCGAACGCAGGGCCTCGGGGCTTTGGGGGAACACCAGCCCGAATTCGGTGAGCAGGCCGCGGATGCGGTTGATGAGTGCGGTGCGCTCCTCCTTGAAGCCCTCTCGCAGTCGGTGCACGGCGAGCTGGCCCTGCTGGTCAATGGTCTTGACCGGGACGAAGCGCATGTGGGGACGGCCTGCGGCCTCGCAGATCGCCGCAGCATCGTTGGCATCGTTCTTCCCGCTCTTGCCGGCCATGCGATACGGCGTGACGAAATGGCCCGCCACCAGCCTGGCGTCCAGGCCCATCCCGCGGAGCCGCCGCGCCACGTGGTGGGCGCCGCCGCAGGCTTCCATCGCCACGACGCAATCTGCGGGGAGGTCGGCGCACCAGGCAAAGAAGCGTTCGACCGACATCGGTCGCGCAAGCACGAGGCGACCGCTGCGATCCACCGCATGCACCTGGAAAAGCCGCTTGCTCAGATCGACGCCTACCCGGGCAATCGCGGTACGTGTAATCTCCGTCATGGACTTCCCCTTTCCTGCTTCAGATTGACTGTCCGCAAGTCGTCAATCTTGGTGCCTCGACACCGTCATGGGACTGGGGAAGTCCCTTCGTATTCGG
>CBIHQA010000771.1:0-1605 GCA_966211475.1 uncultured Neisseriales bacterium | reverse complement strand
AGGCACTGTGGCGAAAAGCCAAAACCGGGGCAAACCCGCGTGTTGCCGCGCTTCACAAATCGGCCCAATTGACCCTTTGGTCAGGTTTTGCCGCCGGTTTCGCTGGCAGGCAACTTGCATTGGCGCTCGGTCACGCGTGGCGCGCCCTGGGTGGCAGTCCAGCAGCGATGCCGCGATCCACATCGACAGTCGAGGAGTGAGAAGCAATGAATGACAGGCATTGGTTCGGGTTTTCCAGAACGGTGATCAGCGTGGCGGTGACCATGGCCGCGGCACCGGTGCTGGCGCAGAACACCACCTCGGCGGTCGGCGGCCGCATCGTCGATGCCAGCGGCAAGCCCGTCGCGGGCGCCACCGTCACGGTGCGCCACGAGGAATCGGGCTCCACCAACACCACCACCTCCGATGCCGATGGCCGCTATGCGCTGCGCGGCCTGCGCGTGGGCGGGCCCTACACCGTCACGTTCACGAAGGACGGGCAGACTGACAAGCGCGAGAACGTGTTCCTGACGCTGGCGGAGACCACCACGCTGGATGGCGCGATCGGCGCCAGCACCGCCACGGTGGTGGTCACCGGACAGTCCACCGCGGGCACCCGCTTCGGCAGCGCCAGCATGGGCGCCGGCACCAACATCGGCAGCCGCGAGCTGAACTCGCTGGCCTCGATCGGCCGCAACCTGCAGGACTACGCGCGCACCGATCCGCGCCTGGTGCAAACCAACAAGGACTTCGGTGAAATCTCCGCGCTGGGCCAGAACAGCCGCTACAACCGCATCACGGTCGATGGCGTTTCCATCAGCGACACCTTCGGCCTGGAATCGAACAATCTGCCCACGCTGAAGCAGCCGATTTCGATCGATGCGATCCAGTCGGTGCAGGTCAACATCTCGAACTACGACGTCACGCAGAAGGGCTACACCGGCGCCAACATCAATGCGGTGACCAAGAGCGGCACCAACGAGTTCAAGGGCAGCGTGTACTACGTGTACCGCGACGAGAACATGGCCGGCGACCGCTACAACCGCACGACCGGCGCCTACACCCCGCCGCCCGGCTTCCAGGAGGACACGAAGGGCTTCACGCTCGGCGGCCCGATCATCAAGGACAAGCTGTTCTTCTTCGCCAGCTATGAGGAACTCACCAGCTCGCGTGCCAGCCCAACCTTCGGCCCCATCGGCGGCGGGCTGATCAACGTCGGCATCACGCAGGCACAGGTGGCGGCGGCCCAGAACGTCGCGCGCACGGTCTACGGCTTCGATGCCGGCACCTCCGACATCCCCAGCGGCGTCGAGCTGACGGTGAAGGACACGCTGCTGAAGCTTGACTGGAACATCAACGACAACCACCGCGCCAATGTGCGCTACACCAAGACCGATCAGGCCGAGCCGATCTTCCCCGGCTTCAATGCCACCGGCATCTCGCTGAACTCCTATTGGTACACGACGGAAAAGAGCAACGAATCGCTGGTCGGCCAGTGGTTCGCCGACTGGACTGACGAGTTCTCCACCGAGTTGAAGCTGTCGAAGAGCAAGTACGCCCAGGTGCACAACACGGTGGCCGACCTGCCATCGGTGCAGCTCACCTTCACCGACCCCGCCCCGGCCG
>CBIHQA010000770.1:0-1610 GCA_966211475.1 uncultured Neisseriales bacterium | reverse complement strand
CCTTCGTACTCGTAGCAATCACGCACTTTCTGGAAGCCGCCATCCCTGACCACCACCATCATCCCGGCGTGGTTGGGCATGTGCTGCTTGGCTTCGCCAACGTAGTAGGGGCCGCACATCAGGTCCGAACGCATGCCCGAGATCTTCTTGATCGCCGCAGTCACTGCAACGCGGTCATCGACCTTGGACGGGTCCATCGCGGCCAGCGTCTGGGTGAAGTACTTGGCCGACAAGTAACCCGACTGACTGAACGTGTCGCGCGGATCTTCCTTCTTGGCATAGGTGTCCATGACCTTGAGCCATTGCTGGTTGTCGGCACCCTTGCCGTCGAGCAGGGTGAGCTCGGCGTTGACGTAGACCTTGCCGTTCCAGTACTTGCCCAGTGCGGCGGGAACGGATTTGTCGTACAGCGGCGTGGACGAGGTCCAGCTGTAGTTGTCGCGCAAATCCTGCTCCTGCGCGGCGCGCAGGAAGGCAATAGCCAGACCGGCGGGCAGATTGACCAGCACCGAGTTGGGACCCGAGGCTATCGCCTCCAGCAGGGCTGCATTCACATCGGGCGCCCCGGGGTTGAGCAGCACCGAAGAGGCCTTGAGTCCCTTGCCCACCATGTATTTTTCGACCGCGCCGCAAGACCAGTTGCCCACCGAGGGAATGGCCAGGCCGATGCAGACAATGTTCTTGGCGCCGAGCTTTTCGACCGCGTGCATGGCAGCCCCCACCGACGACGCCAGCGGCCCCTGGTTGGTGGATACGATGTTCGTGCTTTCAAAACACTCCGACACGGCGCAACCGGAGGCCATCGCCATAATGTTGTGCTTGGCGTAGAACGGCGCGTTCACGCTCATCTCGACAAACGATGCGTTGCCCACCAGTGCCACGACCTTCTGGTCCTGCACCAGCTTGGACGCGGCCTGTGCCGCTAGTTCCGGGTTCCACTGGTCGTTTTCAACCAGGTATTGAATGGGGCGGCCGTGCACGCCGCCAGACGCATTGACGCAGGAAAAGTAGGCTGCGGCCGCGCGGGTGGCCGACGAGAAGTCGCCCGGGGCTGCGTTGCCATGAATGCCCCCCACCTTGATGGGCTTGCCCGTGGCGGCCTTGCCGCTGCCGGGGGAGCAATGTGGCGTGGGCTCGCCAGCTGCCAGCGCAACGGTGGGAAGGGCCATGAACAAAAGCGCAGCGGCGCCGGTCTGCAATATTTTTCTCATGCTTGTCTCCTGGGGGTTATTCTTGAAAACGCTTTTCTTCTTTGACTCTCACTGCTTGCCTGCAATGAACCTGGCCGCCCGCTCGGCAATCATCATGGTCGGGGCATTGGTGTTGCCCGACACCAGGGTGGGCATGGCAGACGCATCGGCCACGCGCAGGCCCTGGGTGCCCCGCACGCGCAGCTGAGGGTCCAGCACAGCCATGCGGTCCGACGCGGATCCCATCTTGGCGGTGCCTACCGGATGGAACACCGTCTTGGCCGTTTGGCGCACGTAGTCCTTGAGGGCTTCTTCGTCCTTCTCGATTCCAGGCTGCGGTAGCGCGCGCCGCTTTATCAGCTTGGCCAGCGCAGGGGCCTCCAGAATTTCGATCCCCCTGCGCACGCCCCGGACGAGCAC
>CBIHQA010000769.1:0-1622 GCA_966211475.1 uncultured Neisseriales bacterium | reverse complement strand
TTTAAGGTGGTGGTAAAGGCATGTCCTCCCAAACCGCATCGATAGCGCAGGAGACGCAACCCATGTCCTCGCGTGAATCCTCGACAGGCCCGCGTCGGCTGGACCAGTGGCTGCCCAAGCTGGTGGTGGCGCCGTCCTTCGTGCTGAGCCTGATCTTCATCTACGGCTTCATCCTGTGGAACGGCTACTTCTCCGTGTCCGCATCGCGCATGTTGCCGAACTACGAATACGTCGGCTTCGCGCATTACGGCGAGCTGTGGAACAACGACCGCTGGTGGGTGGCGCTGAAGAACCTGGCCATCTTCGGTGGCTTGTTCATCTTCCTGGGTTCGGCCATCGGCCTGTTCCTGGCGATCCTGCTGGACCAGAAGATCCGCGTCGAAGGCACGCTGCGCAGCATCTACATGTACCCGATGGCGCTGTCCTTCATCGTGACCGGTACCGCGTGGAAGTGGATCCTCAACCCGTCCTTCGGCCTCGAGCATCTGATGCAGAGCTGGGGCTTCACCAACTTCACCTTCGACTGGCTGGTGAATTCGGACAAGGCGATCTACACCATCGTGATCGCGGGTGTCTGGCAGAGCTCCGGCTTCGTGATGGCACTGTTCCTGGCTGGCCTGCGCGGCATCGACGACGCCATCATCAAGGCGGCCCAGGTGGACGGCGCGACCCTGCCGCGCATCTACTGGCGGATCATCATCCCCAGCCTGCGCCCGGTGTTCTTCAGCACCGTGATGATCCTGGCGCACCTGGCGATCAAGAGCTTCGACCTGGTGATCGCGCTGACCAATCGCGGCCCGGGCTACTCCACCGACATGCCGGCGTCCTTCATGTACACCATGGCGTTCGAGCGCGGTCAGCTTGGCTTGGGCGCCGCCAGCTCGACCATGATGCTGGCGATGATCGCCGCCATCGTGGTGCCCTACCTGTATTCCGAACTGCGGGGCTACAAGAAAAATGGCTAAGACCAACCGCTATATCGTCTACGCGGTGCTGCTGCTCGCGGCACTGTTCTACCTGCTGCCGATGTACGTGATGCTGACCACGGCCTTCAAGCCGATGGACGAGATCCGCAACGGCAGCCTGCTGGCCCTGCCGATGGCGCCCACCTTCGCCGCCTGGGTGAAGGCCTGGAGCGAAGCGTGTACCGGGGTGGAATGCAGCGGCTTGAAGCCGTTCTTCTGGAACTCGGTGCTGATGGCGGTGCCGGCGGTGTGTATCTCCACCAGCCTGGGCGCGATCAACGGCTACGTGCTGACCAAGTGGCGCTTCAAGGGCTCGGAGCTGATCTTCTCGCTGATGCTGTTCGGCGTGTTCATGCCGCTGCAGGTGGTGCTGCTGCCGATGTCGCAGACCATGGGCTGGATCGGAATTTCCAACTCCATCACCGGCCTGATCGTGGTGCACGTGATCTGCGGGATTGCCTCCACCACGCTGTTCTTCCGCAACTACTACATCAGTATTCCGGACGAGCTGATCAAGGCGGCCACCCTGGATGGCGCGGGCTTCTTCCGCATCTTCTGGCGGATCATCCTGCCGCTGTCCACGCCGATCATCACCGTGACGGTGATCTGGCAGTTCACCAACATCTGGAACGACTTCCTGTTCGGTGTGGTGTTCTC
>CBIHQA010000768.1:0-1636 GCA_966211475.1 uncultured Neisseriales bacterium | reverse complement strand
GAGCCGGCGTCGGTGGCGATTACCTTGAGCACCGCGCCGCTGGCCAGGCGGTTGAGCTCCATCTTGGCCTTCAGCAGCGGCAAAGGGCAATTCAGCCCGCTGGCGTCCAGTTCGGCGTCACAGGTCAGGGTTTCACTCATTGCGGAACTCTCCAAAGGCATTGCCGGGCTGTATCTGGATTTGGCCGGCTAGGATAGCGCCACTGGTCGCCAACGTGTGAGCCCGCTACAGTAGGTATCTTTGACCGACGCGAGCTTCATGCATGAATCTACTGCGCCCTACCCTGCTGACGCTGGCCTGCCTGTTGGCCCTCCCTGGCCATGCAGACGACCTGCCTTCACTGGGCGACGCCAGTTCCGCAATCGTCTCGCCCCAACAGGAACACCAGCTTGGCCGCGCCTGGCTGAGCCTGTTGCGTGGCCAGGTCAACCAGCTGAACGATCCGCAACTCAAGGACTATGTTGAAACCAGCGTGTACCGCCTGGCCGAAACCAGCCAGTTACAGGACCGGCGCCTGGAATTCATCCTCATCGACAGCCGCGAACTGAACGCCTTCGCGGCCCCGGGCGGCATCGTCGGGGTCAACGGCGGGCTGTTCCTCAACGCCCAGACCGAAGGCGAGTACGCCTCGGTACTGGCCCACGAACTGGCGCACTTGTCGCAGCGCCACTTCGCCCGCGGCGTCGAAGCCCAGCAGCGCATGCAGCTGCCGATGATGGCGGCGCTGCTGGCCGGTATCGTGCTGGCGGCCGGTGGCGGCGGTGATGCCGGTATCGGTGTGATCGCCGGCACCCAGGCGGCGGCGATCCAGGAACAGCGGCGCTTCTCGCGGCAGAACGAACAGGAAGCCGACCGCATCGGCATCCAGAACCTGGAAAAGGCCGGCTACGACCCGCGCAACATGCCGACCATGTTCGAGCGCCTGGCCCGGCAGTACCGCTACGACGCCAAGCCGCCGGAGTTCCTGCTGACCCACCCGGTAACCGAATCGCGTATCGCCGACACCCGCAACCGTGCCGAGCAGGCCCCCAAGGGCGGCGTCGAGGACAGCATGCGCTACCAGCTGATCCGTGCCCGGGTGGCGCTGACCTACGAAGGCACCCCGGGGCTGGCGGCCAAACGCTTCCGCGCCCAGCTGGACGAAGACCCCAAGCTGGACGCCGCGCGTTACGGCCTGGCCCTGGCGCAGATCAAGGGCGGCCAGCTGAACGAGGCGCGTGAACTGCTCAAGCCGCTGCTGGCCAAGGCCCCCAACGACATTACCTACAACCTGGCGCAGATCGACCTGGACATCACCAACAACCGCCTGGCGGATGCGCAGCAGCGTGCTGAACGCATGCAGGGGCTGTATCCGGGCAACTACCCGCTGAAGCAGGTGCGTGCCGATCTGCTGGTGAAGCTGAACAAGCCCGCCGAGGCTGAAAAGGTGCTGAACGAACTGGTGAAGAGCCGGCCGGATGACCCGGACGTGTGGTACGACATGGCCGAAGTGCGGGGCCTTTCGGGCAATACGATTGGCTTGCACCGGGCGCGGGCCGAATACTTCCCGCTGGTGGGGGATTTTGACCAGGCGATCCAGCAGCTGGATTACGCCAAGCGCCGGGCTGGTGGGAACTTCCCGCTGGCAGCGCAGATT
>CBIHQA010000767.1:0-1651 GCA_966211475.1 uncultured Neisseriales bacterium | reverse complement strand
GGCCCCACCATGGCCCGCGTCAGCCAGGTCGAAATCCACCCCGGCGACGGCGAATTCGACGTCTTCGAAGTCCGCAGCAGCTACTGACTCACCCCGCAGCGCGCCCGCCCCACTTCGCAGCGATCTCCCGCTGTAAGGTCAGCAGATCCAGCTCGCTCAGCGGGAAGGGCCGGGCAAACAGATAGCCCTGCATCTGCATATGCCCCATTGCGGCCAGCTTCTCCAGCACCACGCTGGTTTCCACTCCTTCCGCCACCACCTCCAGCCCCAGCGACTCCGCCAGCAACAGCACGCTGCGCACGATCGCCTCGCTCCGCGGCTGCGCCTCCAGGTCCAGGATGAAGGTCTTGTCGATCTTCAGCGCATCGAAGGGGTACTGGTGCAAGTAGCTGAGCGACGCATAACCGGTACCGAAATCGTCGAGTACCACCTTCACCCCGCCATCACGCAGTGCCGCCAGTGTCTTGCTGGCCTGCACCGGATCAGCCAATAGCGCGCTCTCCGTCAGCTCGATCTGCAGCCGCGACGACGCCACCCCACACCGGTCCAGCGCCCCCAGCACATCGCTCGCCCATTCCGGCCGCACGAAACTCACGCTGGAACAGTTCAAATGCAGCGGAGGGACCGACGCATCTGCCTTCGCCAGCCAGCCGCAGACCCACTCCAGCATGTACAGGTCCAGCCGGGCAATCAGCCGGGAATTCTCCGCCAGCCCCAGGAACTGAGCCGGCACCAACCAACCCTGTGGCGTCTGCCAGCGCACCAGCACTTCCAGCGCCACGATGCGGCCATCCGGTCCGCTCACGATGGGTTGGACGAACGGCAGCAGCTCATCATCCCGCTTCAAGGCACGCCGCAGGGCGGATTCCTGCTCCACCATGCTGGACACCTTCTGCCGCAGCGTACGGTTGTAGATCACATAGCAATCGCGCCCGCGCGCCTTGGCTTGGTACATCGCCACGTCTGCGTCGCGCAGCATGTCTTCCGGGCTGTGGTGATGCTGACGGTCCGACAACACAACCCCGATCGAACAGGAGGTGAACACCGCCCGCCCCGCCAGCTGCACCGGCTGATCGAACGCCTCCACGATGCGCTGCGCCACCCGTTCGCCGATGCGCACAGTGCCGCCAGGAATCAGGATGGCGAACTCGTCCCCGCCTAGCCGCGCCAGGAAATCCGCACTGCGCAAACAGTCCAGCAGCCGCTCGCCCGCCTCGATCAGCAAGGCGTCACCCTGCTGGTGCCCCAGGCTGTCGTTGATGTGCTTGAAGCGGTCCAGGTCGACAAACAGCAGCGCAAACCGCTCACCCCGCTGCGACAAGCCCTGCCAGGCCTGCTGCAGCCGCTCGGTGAAATAGGTCCGGTTCGGCAGGTGAGTCAGCGCATCGTGCAGATTGTCGAACTGCAGACGGGCATTTACCTCGTCCAGCTCGCGTGTGCGCTCCGACACTCGACGCTCCAGCTCCTGATAGGCCTGCTGAAGCGCATCCGCCGCCCGTTTGCGGGCCAGCGCCGTACCAATGTGGCGCGACACGAAGGTCATCAGGTCCACATCGCGCTGGCTGTACCTCACTGCGGGATCGTAGCTCTGCACGGTGAACATGCCGCAGACGTCGTTGCCATCGAACAGCGGCACCCCCAGCCAGGACGC
>CBIHQA010000766.1:0-1674 GCA_966211475.1 uncultured Neisseriales bacterium | reverse complement strand
CGGAGAATGGCTGATCGATCACGATTTCAAGATCATCTTCGCGGTACCCGGCATCGTGCTGGCGACGATCTTCGTCACCTTCCCTTTCGTTGCCCGCGAACTGATTCCGCTCATGCAGGCGCAAGGAACCGAGGAAGAGGAAGCCGCCGTCACGATGGGCGCCTCCGGCTGGCAAACGCTGTGGCGCGTGACGCTGCCCAACGTGAAATGGGGCCTGCTGTACGGCGTCATCCTGTGTAACGCCCGGGCTATGGGCGAGTTCGGTGCGGTGTCGGTGGTGTCGGGGCACATTCGCGGCCTGACCAACACGCTGCCGCTGCATGTGGAAATTCTTTACAACGAATACAACTTCGCCGCCGCGTTCGCCGCCGCCTCCCTGCTGGCCGGACTGGCGCTCGTGACACTGGCGCTGAAGACCTTTGTCGAATGGAAAACCGGCGCGGAACTGCGCGCCCGCAATGAGGAAAACAGCAATGAGCATTGAAGTCCGCAACATACAGAAACGTTTCGGCAACTTTACCGCGCTGAACAACATCAGCCTCGATCTGCCGAGCGGTGAGCTGACCGCCCTGCTCGGCCCTTCGGGTTGCGGCAAGACTACCCTGCTGCGCATCATTGCCGGGCTGGAGCAACCGGACAGCGGCAGCGTGCTGTTCCACGGCCAGGACGCGACCAACAGTCATGTGCGCGAACGCAAGGTCGGTTTCGTGTTCCAGCACTATGCGCTATTCCGCCACATGACCGTGTTCGAGAACGTCGCCTTCGGCCTGCGCGTACGCCCCAGGCACGCACGCCCGAGCGAGGCGGAAATTCATCGCAAGGTGCACGAACTGCTGGAACTGGTCCAACTCGACTGGATCGCCAATCGTTATCCGGCGCAGCTTTCCGGCGGCCAGCGACAGCGCATCGCCTTGGCGCGCGCGCTGGCAGTCGAGCCGCAGGTGCTGCTGCTGGACGAACCGTTCGGCGCTCTGGATGCCAAGGTCCGCAAGGATCTGCGCCGCTGGCTGCGCCGCCTGCACGACGAGCTGCATATCACCAGCGTGTTCGTCACGCACGATCAGGAAGAAGCGCTGGAAGTGGCCGACCGCGTCGTCGTGCTCAACAAGGGCGCGATCGAGCAGGTCGGAACGCCGGACCAGGTGTATGACGAGCCGGCCACGCCATTCGTGTACCAGTTCCTCGGCAACGTGAACCTGTTCCACAGTCGCGTGCATAGCGGTTTCGCCCGCATCGGCGAGCTGAAAGTTGCCGTGGATGGCCACGACGACACCGAGGATGCGCCAGCCCTGGCCTATGTTCGTCCGCATGACATCGACATCCGTCGCGCGCCGGAAAACGGTTCCACCTTTGCCGCGACCGTAGTGCACATCCATGCCATCGGCCCGGTCGTGCGCCTGGAACTGGCACGTGCCGATGCCACCGAATATGTCGAAGCCGAGCTGACGCGAGAACGCTTCCGCGAGCTGGAACTGCAGGAAGGCGAACAGGTTTTCGTGAAGCCGCGCAGCCTGCGGGTATTTCTCGAACCGGCTACGGCAGCGGCCTGAGTTTCGCCCGGCCAATCCGGAAACGGACATGGCCGGGTTCGCAGGCAGCAATGCATTTAAGGAAATATTACCCGCTCCTGATCATTCGTTCAGGCTAAAATCGTTTCAGGTTATGTCCGTACCT
>CBIHQA010000765.1:0-1680 GCA_966211475.1 uncultured Neisseriales bacterium | reverse complement strand
GTGGCGTCCATGGCGGCCTGCTCATCGTGAGCCAGTTCACCCTCGCGGCAGACACACGCAGCGGCAACCGTCCGAGCTTCACGGGTGCGGCGCCTGCAGAACTGGGACGCCGGCTCTATGAGCGCGTGGTGGCCACCGCGCGGGCTGCGCATCCGTCGGTTGCCACCGGTACCTTTGGTGCGGACATGCAGGTGACGCTCATCAACGACGGGCCGGTGACGATTCCGATCACGTTGCGCAACTGAGCCATTCGTTCAGCGCCCGATGGTGTCGGGCCACACCGCTCCGGTCTCGCTGTCCCCGGCCACCATCGTGTTGCCCATGCCGAGCCGTTCCCGTGCGTCCTGCAGGCTGTGCAACTGAGTGCGGCGCCGGCGCGCGTGGTTGCGCTGGCGTTCGATGTCCCAGACCAGCTCGATGAGGTCATCAGGGGTTTGGGCGGTACGGATGCGGGCCAGGATCAGCGGTGAAAACAGTGCCGCGTCGGTGCCCAGCGCACCGATGAGCAGGCCGCGCACCTCCTGCAGGTCATCAGGCATGGGTGAGGGCCTGGGCGTTGGGTCTGCCCGGGTCTCTCGGAACGGCAGTCCTGCAGACCCTTGTGACGCTGGGGATGCCTGCGTTGCATCGGGGCATGATGCGGCGTCGACGGCCACGGGTTGTGGCGCGGGAGCAAGCTCTGGTTCGACTTCCGGGGCGCTGCTGTTGCTGCTGAACGCCAACGGCGTGTCAGCTGTGGGGACGGCGCAGGTGTCAGGTTCTGCTGGTACGTCGACTTGAACGCTCGTCAACCGGGTCTGGTTCAGTGCGCCCGGCCCGGTCTCGGGAGGTTCTTGTGCTGGTTCGACCGGCATCTCCACCAGGCCCAGATGCAGCAATTCCTCGAAGTGGCTGGTGCTGGCACCCGCCCGGTGCGCCATGCCGAGTACCTCGCCCAGCGCGCGGTGGCCGTCGATCAGCAGCAACACGGTGCGATGCCGTTGTCCGAGGCCACGCGTGCGATGACGGAGTTCGTCGAGGCCGAGCGGTGTCTTGAACGGGGCGGGAGGATTGAACATCACCCGGGTGTCGCGGAAGAACAGGATTTGATTGTGAGGCGCCGGGCTCGCCCTCAACGCGGCATCAATGGGGGATTTGCCCGCTTGTTTCATGCTGTCACGCAGGCCGTCGCGGCTTTGCGACGGGTGTGTCATCGGGGGCATCAAAAAAGCCACCCGAATGTTTCGCCTCCAGTACAACGGCTGCAAGATGGGCTCAGACAGGAAGTGCACGCCATGAGGCTTGGCTTTGCCCGCGCGCCCATGGCGCCAGAAGACATCCTTTACTTCACGCCCAAACCATGAGGGATGGGGCATCGACATCCACCCAGGAGACCCTCATGCCGGAGCGCAGCCTTGCAGCAGAACGATGCTGGTACGCGGTTTCTCCAGACGGCCTCGGCCACGACTTGGTCATCCGTGTAAGCGCGCCCTTCGTCGACAATGACATTTGGCGAGCTGACGTCTCGTTAGGCGTTCTGGATGAGCGCAGGTACGCCATTGCCGGAGTGGACTCTTGGCAGGCGTTGTATTCAGCCATGCGCTTCGCGGAGACGTGCGTCCGTCAATTCGGCGAGGACGGCTGGACCTTCTACTGGGGAAAGGGTGGCGAACGAGCCGCCCCCGACGAGCTGATGTATTA
>CBIHQA010000764.1:0-1681 GCA_966211475.1 uncultured Neisseriales bacterium | reverse complement strand
TCGTCGGTGCGCGTTACGCATTCAGGAACCTGATCTGGCTGATTTCAACACCCAGCAGCACCTCGCCGCCGGTTGGCATCGGCAGAATGGCGGTGCGGTGTGGCAGGTCGCAGATGATGTTCTCGTCGGCCACACGGATGGTGTAGCGCAGGTAGCCCCCCAGGAATTCGCTGCGGTGGATGCTGCCGCGCATCCACAGGCAATCGGCGTCGACGGTGGTGCTGTCGTAGGGTGCAAGGCGGATCGCTGAGGGTCGGAAGCAGGCGATCGCCTCGCCGGTATTCACGCCGCGCGGGCGATCGAACAGGCGTACCGTGCCGGTGGTGCCGGAATGGAAGATCACGGCGTCCGTGTCTCGGGTATCGATGGTGCCGCGGATCAGGTTCGCCGTACCGACCGACCTGGCCACAAAGGGATCGAACGGATAGTCGTAGAGTGCCGTGGGGGCACCGATCTGCTGGATGGTGCCATCGCGGATCACCGCCACGCGGTCGGCGATACTCAGCGCTTCCTCCGGGTCGTGCGTGACCATGATGGTGGTGATGCCCAGCTCGCGCTGAAGGGCGTGGATATCGCGCCGCAGTTGAAGCCGAAACGGTTGGTCGAGGGCCGACATCGGCTGATCGAGCAACAGGATCCGAGGCTCGACCACCAGGGTGCGGGCCAGCGCCACCTTCTGTTGCTGGCCACCGGACAGCTCGCCGGGGTAACGATGCGCCAGGTCCGCCAGCCCGACCAGGTCGAGCATGAAGTCGACCTTGGCGCGGATCTGCGCTGCCGGCAGCTTCTGGCGCTCCAGGCCGTAGCGCACCGTCTCGTCGACGGTCATGTGCGGCCACAGTCCCAGCACCTGGAACACCATGCCCACCCCCCGTTTCTGGGGAGGCTTGGACGACACGGGATCGCCATCGATCAGCAGCTCTCCGCCGTCGGGGGTATCGAGCCCCGCGACGACGCGCAGGAAGGAGGTCTTGCCGGCCCCCGACGAGCCGAGCAAGCAGAAGAATTCGCCCGGCTCGATGCGCAGGTCGATCTTCGAAAGAATGCGTTTCTGTCCATAGGCAAGGGACACGCCCTTTGCTTCGATGGACGAATTCCTCAGGGCCAGCATTCCCAGCCTCCAGCAAAATTGCCTTCTGTCATCGAACACGCAGCGTCCATTCGGTACCGGCATGCCGAGATGATGGATTCACTCACGATTGCTGGCCTTTCTGCTCCAACGCGACGGCCGCCTTCAGATCATGCAGGGCACTGCCCAGGCCCGGAACGCGCCTGCGCGCCGAGGTCCCCAGCCATCCCAGGATCAGCACGCCGCCAATGCAAGCGGCCAGCACCACGCCGTATGCCATGCCGACGCCAAACTCCCCGATGCCGACCCGGTCGATCATGTAGGTGGTCGCCACCTGGTTTTCCGCCGACGACAGCAGCAGCACGGGGCTCAGCATGGTCATCGAACGGGCAAAGCCGTAGGCGACGCACACCACGAAGGTGGAGCGCAGCAAGGGAGCCACCACGCTGGTAAAGGTGGTGAAGCCGCTTGCGCCAAACAGGGCCGCGCTTTCCAGTTGCACCCCGTCCATCCGCTGCAGCGCGACACCGCCGAACCGCAGGCAGACCGTCAGGTTGCGCAGCAGCATGGCGAGCAGGATCAGCAGCCAGGCGCCCTGATTGGTCAGGCCCA
>CBIHQA010000763.1:0-1685 GCA_966211475.1 uncultured Neisseriales bacterium | reverse complement strand
ACGCTGGGTGCGGGATAGGAAACAATCGACCCGGTTGGTGCGGCCCCGCCCCGCGACTGACCGTTCTTTCAATACCCGTGGGCCGCGGGCATGGCCCGCTCCTACGGTCGACATAAAAGGACGCCCGTGGAACTCCGCCAACTCCGCTACTTCATCGCCCTGGCCGACCACCTGCACTTCGGCCGGGCGGCGGAATTCCTGGAGCTCACCCCCTCTGCCCTGAGCATGCAGCTGCAAGCCCTGGAACGCGAGCTGGGCGTCAAACTGGTCCAGCGCACCAAGCGCTCCGTCGCGCTCACCGCCGCCGGCCGCCTGTTCCTCGACGAAGCCCACGCCACCCTCGAACAGGCCCGACGCACTGAAACCATCGCCCGCCGGGCAGGGCGAGGGGAGGTCGGAACGCTGGAGATCGGCTATGTCATCTCCGCCGCCTGCTCCGGCATCGCCCAGCGGTTGCTGTCCGACTACCACAAGGCCTTTCCCGGTGTGCGGGTCACCCTTCAGCAGCTGGAAAGCCCGCTGCAGATTCAGCTACTGGAACAGGGCAAACTCGATGCCTGCATCGTGCGCAGCGTCGCCGGTGACCCGGATGCGTTTGACCGCCTGGTGGTGCTGCGCGAAGAGGTCGTGGCCGCGCTGCCGAGCGAACATCGCCTGGCCCGCGAGGAAACGGTCCGTGCCCGCGACCTCGCCGGCGAAACCTTCATCACTCCGCAGTTCCAGCGCGACTTCGGCTTTGCCAAGCACCTGTTTTCCATCGGCCAGAAGGCGGATTTCCTGCCGCAGGTCGGCCTGGGCACGCGTGACTTCATCACCGCGTTGACGCTGGTGGCGGGCGGCAGCGGTGTCGCGGTGGTGCCGCACTCGGTCCGTACCTTGCAGATTCCAGGCATCGTCTACCGGCGGTTCTCGGACGTGAACGAGGAATCGACCCTCACCATGGTGTTCCGCCGCAATGATCGCTCGCCCTTCGTCACGCAGCTGCGCAAACAGGCAGAGGGGCTGGCCGCGCGCCTTCAGCAGGAACTCAATCCCAAGGCTTGAAGGCGGCGAGTTGCCATCGGGCATTTGAACCCTGTGCGCCCATCGCGGACAATCCGCGTTGAACGCCGCCTACCGACGGCAACGGAGCGCACATCTTGAAGCACCCCTCCCCGGATTCGCCCGCGCTGGACCCGGCCGACATCGCTCGCATCGAACGGGAGCGCATCGAGCGCGACAACCTGCGCACCCGCGAACGCCTGCGGCTGGCGCTGGAAAGCTCCGGCTACGCCCTGTGGGACCGGGATCTCTCCGCTGATCAGGTCTACCTCAGCGAGGAATGGGCGCTGCTGCGGCGCGGCGCGCCCCGCGAGACCGTCACCACCTTTGCCGAGCTATTGAGTCTGGTCCACCCGGACGAGCGTGAATCGGTACGCCACAAGCAGACCGAGGTCATCAAGGGCAACAAGCCGCGCTACGTGGACGAGATGCGCATCGTCGCCGAAACCGGCGAGTACGTCTGGATCGTGATCCGCGGCCGGGTGGTGGAACGCGATGCGGCTGGACGGGCGCTGCGGATGATTGGCATCATCGCCGACATCAGCGAGCAGAAGCGGGTGGAACACCAGCTCCGCGACTACACCGAACGCTCGCAGTCCCTGTCGCACCGGCTGCTGGAAGTGCAGGAGACCGAGCGCCGCGCG
>CBIHQA010000762.1:0-1689 GCA_966211475.1 uncultured Neisseriales bacterium | reverse complement strand
CGGTAGTCACTAAAAAATGCGAACAGCTTGCGCATAGCGGTCTTCAGTCGGTGCTCTAGTCAAAATTTGCCGGCTGGATTCCAGCCGGCATCATTCCTCGCCGCCCGGTGGCGGTTCTGCCCGGGCCTTGGCCATGGCTTCCGGCAACATCTGCTGCAATTCGCGATGCGACAGGTGCAGCTCCACGTGCATCAGGTCGCGCATCTTCCAGCGCCCGCCCCAGGTGAGCCCGAGGGCCTCGGCCTGCTGGCCGAGCGCCAGATAGGCTTCCGCCGCCCAGGGATCGCGCTCGCTGATCACGATCTTTCCGTCCCGCACCGGCGCCAGGTCCGCCGCCAGGCCGTACTGGTGAAAGCTCTGGAAAGCCCGCGCCTGCGTCACATGCGTACCGGCATCGGCCAGCATTTCCTGGCGCTCGGGGCTGCGGTATCCCTCGATCACGACGAAGGGGTAACCAGCACCCTGTATATCGCTCAGCAACTGGATCAGCCGCCCCTTGAAGCGGCCATCCAGCTTGTCCCAATCACGGTTCGCCGATGCGATCATTGGCATTTGTGCTTCGGCCAGTGCAAAGGCTTCGGGTGGCAGGCTGGGCGGCGGCACCAGCTCGTCCCCCAGCAGCAGGCGCCCGATCCGGGTATCCGTCGAGGAATCCCCCCCAGCAAATCCCCAACCTAGCTGCCGGTTTGCCGTCCAGGCGACGGCAAGCAGCATCAGGGCAATCATCGCTACCGCCACGCTGGTCCGCCGCCAGCGAGCGGGAGCAAACCTCGCCACGGCCTGTGCCACGGTCGCAAGTTGACGCCAGACGCGTGCGCCCATGCCGTCCACAACCTGGCAGCCCCGCCCCCACCACCTCCGGACCGTGTCCGCCCCGGCAAAGGCGCTAGCCTTGCGCCGATGCAGAAACAGCCAATAACCGACTGCCGCGACCAGCAGATACAACGTCCCGACAGCCCCTACGAGTTCCAGCATTCCGGATGTCCGAACCAGCCGTCACAACGGCAAATCCACAAAAAATCAGTCTAATCACTTGGCAAGCGGCGATTTATACCATATAAATATGTATTATTACTATGCATAAAAGATCGAAAATCCTCATCTCACAGCAGCGTATCCGCGCTGCTGTCCAGCGCCTCTCTCCGTCCTGGTTGCGTCGTGGCATCTGGCTATCGATCCCGCTTTTGCTGCTGGGATGCGGGTCGATACAGCAGTGGTTCGAGCAGATCGGTGATCGCAGCGCGGATGTCGAAATCGCGCTGCAGGCCAGCACGCGCCTCAACCTGGATACGAAGGGAAAGCCCCTGTCAGTGGTGGTCCGCGTGTTCAAGCTGAAAGACCGCGCGGAATTCGACCGCAGCTCCTACGAGACGCTGACCAGCGATCAGCAGGACAAACCGGGGCTCACAGGGGGGCTCGCCGGCGACCTGCTCGGCACGCAGGAGTTGCTGCTGCTTCCGAACAGCGTGCAGCGGTACCGGGAAAGCCTGGACGAGGATGTGCAATACATCGGACTGGTCGCGGCCTTCCGCAAGCCGTCCCCGACCGGCTGGCGGCTGGCGTTCCCGGTGAAGGATCTGGTGCAGCGAAACGTGGTCGTCAACCTCGGCCCCTGCTTCCTGAGCCTGACGGCGGTACCCGCGAAGACCGGTCAATGTGCAGACATCCGGCGCAAGCCGGTCGGCAAGA
>CBIHQA010000761.1:0-1695 GCA_966211475.1 uncultured Neisseriales bacterium | reverse complement strand
CGCTTGTCGTGGTCGGACAGCGCCTTGCGCAGCGATTCGGTGATGCGGCGGCGGTCGCGGTCGCTGGCCATGCTCATCGAGGTGATGTCGGGCAGGCCCAGCGTGAGCAGCGACTGCGTGAGTTGAGGCAGGCCGTGCAGCTCTTCCGCCTCGTACGGCGCGTGGGCGTTCAGCAGCATCTCGATGTCGCGCGCGACCGATTCCTTGACCTGTTCGACCGAGAAGCGCGGCGCGGTGCCGCCGCCGCGCTGGTTGCCGCCGTCGGCGCCGAGCAGTTTGTCGAGGAGGGAGGGGGTGTAGGTGTCCATGACGCGGGGGTGTCAGGCGCAGTGCGCCGCAACAGGTCAGCGGGCATTCGACCCGCGACCCCGGGGGCTGTCCATCCCACGAGTGTCGGACGGAGGGGTGTTGCTGCAATGCAGGGATATTTGCAGGCGGGGAGGCCGAGACTGCTTCACCTGCTTTGGTTCGCACCAGCGCAGGCCCGGCGGCACGGGACGGACCAACCTGATCGCACCACCGCCGTATTCGCAAGATGCCCAAGCCGGAGCAATGAGACTTTCCAAGGTCCAAGCATCGCGACGGCCATCAGCGGAGGTCCATTGCGGCTTCAGCGCCGCACCCTCCTCGGGTGGGCCGTCGAACACCATCACGCCCGTCAACCACAGTGGTTGCTCAGTCGATTGCGGCGCCCACCCCTCGGGGCTCTCCGCCACCGAAACGCGAACCGCCGGAATGTGGTCTGGGCAGACGTAGGTCACAGGCTCGGCAGCCCGCGCTCCACCGAGCGCCAGCAGCATAAGAACCCCCATCAGCGATGGCCGTCGAAAGCGAGCGAGCGAGTTCAACCGATCACCAATGAATCAGCGCTATTGTCTGGGTCACAATGTCGGCGCGGACACACCAAGGAAACCTACAGGCGCCATCCGTAGCCCGCATCCGATTGCGTGTGCGCCCGCATGCCTTACCGCCGCATGCGCCTTTCCTTGTCATGTGGTTGGACTTGGGTGATCTTCCACTCTGTCTTTTCCCGACGGAGTGTCACATCCAATTCAGAACGACTTTGGTCCGTGGCCCCAAGTGTCAGCTTCGTCGTTGCCACGTCGCCATTCACAGCGGGCGCCGCAACAGCGATGCTGGTCATCCAATCATCCAGATAGTCTTGGGCCTGGATGAAGTAGTCGTTTTCCATGCCGTCCTTGCTGCTCATCTTGCGCTTGATTTGCTGCAGCAACGACACGCTGACATAGTTCGACAGGGACTTGTTCTTGTCCAAGAGCGGGTTCCTATCGGCCGCCAGTTCCTTCATGTACCACTGGTAGAACTCACTGACAACGGCTTCGGGAGGTCGAGCGACCTCCGCCGCATGCGCGAGTTGCCCCGCGAGCAGCCAAAAAGAGATGGCGAAAAAGAACTGGCGTAGCAATCGACGCGCCATGGAGCCCGCCTGGTTTCAATCCAATCGGTAGAAGGTGACAGACAGCTTTTGCCGCGCTGCAACCCAAAAAGGCGGCGACCCGAAGGCCGCCGCCTATCACGCAAAAAGCGTAGACGGATTGAGGATCAGACCGCGATGTTCTTGCGCAGGTCCCAGCCGGCGGTGCCGGTGGAGACTGCCGGCTCGCCAGCCGTGTTCTGGTGCTTGTATTCCCAGACGATCTTGCCGTACTTCAGGCCGAAGGTCTCGGAGGGCAG
>CBIHQA010000760.1:0-1696 GCA_966211475.1 uncultured Neisseriales bacterium | reverse complement strand
GCAGGCTGGGCGGGAGAAAAGGTGGACCGTGTTTGAGCTCCGCAGTGGCCCACGTCTTGTGTGGGCCGCTAGGGCGAGTTGGTCCACCGCCCGCACAGCCGAGTAAGCGTCCCGCAAGGGGACTCCCTTCGGTCGCAAGAACCCGCCCACCGGGCGGGCGCGGCGTAGGGGCCGCCTTTCTTTGGATTCTTTCTTTGGCGGCGCAAAGAAAGAATCTCGCCCGTGGGGGCGAGACCCCACATGAAAATCAAGCCGCGCGACAGCGCTTAGAACCAACGATGGAGTAATTTCCCGTCGCCTGTTGGGGTTCGTGCCTCACCCCAACCTACATGTCGGATTCTTCTACAGCCCCAGCGGCAACCCGCTGGTGCGCTTCACTGGCTCCAGCGCCACCGTCGACTTCACGCTCCGCACACAAGGAATGCACATCAGCTTGTTCATCACGAAGCGCGACAGCGATGGCAGATCCGGCACCACCAGCCGTAGCCAGTAGTCCGCCTCGCCGGTTACCGCGTAGCCCTCCAGCACTTCCGGTAGCAGCGATACCGCATCGGCGAATTCCCGCAGGGCCGCTTCGCCATGGCGTTCCAGCCACACGCTGGTGAAGGCCGTCACCGACAGGCCCAGCCGCTCCGGCCGCAGCACCACCCGGTAGCCCTCGATCACCCCCGCTTCTTCCAGCCGCTGGATGCGTCGCCCCAGTTGCGATGGCGACAGGGGCACCACCTCGGACAACTTCTGGTGGGTGACCCGCGCATCCTTCTGCAAGGCGGCCAAAATCTGGTGGTCAAACCGGTCGAATTCCATTTCTGCGCGTCCCCCGCAAGGATGATTCAATTCTTGCACGAATCACGCATAAATTCCCATTTTCATGCCCAACATGCGGCAACCCCGCATCGCCCCTGACCTACACTTTGCTGCAGAAATTCCACCAGAACACGAGGAGGCATGGCATGAACGACCGCAACGATTTCGTGGTACCCGATATCACCCAGATCAAGAATGCCGGTCTCGGCCATGCCGACGACTACACCTTGCCGCAGCCCTACGGGCGCTACACCGAAGAAGACCACGCCACCTGGAAGACCCTCTACGCCCGTCAGGCCGCGCTGCTGCCCGGCCGCGCCTGCGACGAATTCCTGGTCGGCATGGAACAGCTGCAGGTCAGCCCGGACCGCGTGCCGGACTTCGACCATCTGAACGAGAAGCTGGGCAAGGCGACCGGCTGGCAGATCGTCGCGGTGCCGGGCCTGATCCCGGACGACGTGTTCTTCGAGCACATGGCCAACCGTCGCTTCCCGGTGACCTGGTGGCTGCGCGAGCCGGCCCGCATCGACTACCTGCAGGAACCGGACGTGTTCCACGACCTGTTCGGCCACGTTCCGCTGCTGATGAACCCGGTGTTCGCCGACTACCTGCAGGCCTACGGCCGTGGTGGCGTGAAGGCCAAGACGCTCGGCGCGCTGCCGATGCTGGCCCGCCTGTACTGGTACACGGTGGAGTTCGGCCTGATCCGCACGCCGATGGGCCTGCGCATCTACGGCGCCGGAATCATGTCGAGCAAGGCAGAATCGATCTACTGCCTGGACAGCAACAGCCCCAACCGCGTGGCCTTCGACCTGAAGCGCATCATGCGGACCCGCTACCGCATCGATACCTTCCAGAAGACCTACTTCGTGATCGACAGCTTCCAGCA
>CBIHQA010000759.1:0-1711 GCA_966211475.1 uncultured Neisseriales bacterium | reverse complement strand
TCCAGCATGATCGAGACCTTCACGCCGTTGGGCGTGGGCAGGGAATAGAGCTGGATGCGATCGGGATGGCGGGCGGGCCATTTGCGGGTGATCGGGAAGTGGGACAGGTCGCTCATGTTCAGGACGGTCATGGCGGGAATGGGCGGCATTTTCGACTGCTGCCCAAGCCCTTGGCCGCCGTAACGGCTTTAACGCCAGTCACTGCAAACGCGCCGCGTGCTGCCGGTCGGGGCGCCTGAGGACCTGGTTTCGCCCGCGCCCTCTTCCACCATTGCGATCTCCCTGACCACGAGGAACCCGCTAGCGGGCCTCCAGGTCAAACACCGCGTTCATGAGCAGGTCGACCACCCAACTGGCCTCGGTGCTGCTGTCCACGATGTTCGTGAGCGCAGCACTGCCACTGCGACCGGATCGGTCGATCACCGCCACACTGTTGAAGCCCGCCCATTGACCGGAATGCGCGAGCATCGGGCGGCCCTCAGGCGACCGGATGGCAAACCAGCCCATCGCGTAGTCGTCGGTCTGCAGCTGTTGCAAGCGTTGCACATACGACGAAGGGAGCGGCGTGGTCTGCCCTTTCAGTGCCAGCAGATGCCAAAGCACCCACCGGGCGTAAGACGCGGGCCGGATCGCGAAGTCCGGTCCGGCCGGGCGGATCACCTCGCTCCAGAGCGCTTCTTGATCCGAAACCGGTGGGACCACATCGGCTGACTGACCCGCAGCCCCTGAATGACCGCTCGGGCGATCGGAGGCGGTCTCGTCGCCCCTCAGCCAGCGAACTTCCAGACCCAGCGGACGCGCCATCTCCTGGTCGAACAGTTCCTGGAACGTGAGCCCCGTGCGAGCCTCCAGCATCATCGCCGCCAATGCATAACCGGCGTTGGAGTACGAAAAATCGCGCCCGGGCGCAACACTGCCGGGCGACGGCTGCGCGAGCAACCAGGCGGCAAACAGCCGTTGACGATCAGCCAGGGTGTCCCGCTGCGCATTGCCCAGCGTCTGCAGGTAGGCCGCGAAGGCCTCGAAATCTGGCGCGTCGGTGAAGGCCATGACGCCGCCACGATGGTTCAGCAGTTGTTCAAGCGTGACGGTGCGATAGGCCTCGCGCATGCCGGCGGCCAGGTCCGGAAGTGCCTCGGCAAGCGTGGTGGTCCATGTGATGGCGCCGCGTTCCACCACGCGCGCCGCAACCGACGCAGTCATGGCCTTTGTGTTGGAGCCCGGCATGAACCAGTCGCCACGGCGGACCGGGTCGTCTGTGCCGGCCTTTCGAACGCCTGCAACGCCCTCGTCCATCTCGTCCGGCGTCACATGCATGACCGCCACGCCGACCAGCCCCTGTTCCACCCCTTTGTCCGCGGCTTGCTGAGCGCGACTCGGCTCGCTGGGGGCATCATCGCCCCCGCCACAGGCGGACAGTGCCGCGCGCAATGCGGCGACCAGCGTCGTGGTCAGCAGCAGGCGACGTGGCATGAATTGGGAGAACATCATGAAGCGAATCTCTGAGTGAAGATCCGTTCATTGTTTCGAGCCATCCCAAAGCCAAGCCAAATTGCACCAGAACGTCACAGCGGCATCTGCAACACGAACCGGACGCCTCGGCCATCCAGGCCGTCCTCAATGTGCACGTGACCGCCCAGGCGCAGCGCCGCCTGCCGCACGATCGCCAGCCCCAATCCCGATCCCGTGGTCGACTCATGGGCTTGCCCGC
>CBIHQA010000758.1:0-1718 GCA_966211475.1 uncultured Neisseriales bacterium | reverse complement strand
ATGATCAGCGAGCCGTCCGCCAGCTCCTGCGACACCAGGAAGCGCGGCACCAGCGCCATGCCCAGTCCGGCGCGGGCCGCCTCCACCAGCATGGAGAACAGCTCGTAGCGGGCGCCGGGCCGACAGTCCAGCTCGCGTTGCCCGGCCTGGGCGAACCAGTCGCACCAGGCATCCGGCCGGGCGGATTGGTGCAGCAAGGCGAAGGGGGGCAATTCGTCGGGCAGCAGCACGGTGCGCCCGTTCAACAGGCGGGGGCTGCAGACCGGCACCATTTCTTCGCCGAACAGCGGCACGGCGACCGTACCGGGCCAGACCGGGCTGCCGAAGTGGATGGCCGCGTCGAACGGCGTGTCGGTGAACAGGAAGGGTTCTGCCCGGGTAGTGAGGTTGAGCGTGATGTCGCGGTGCTGTGCATAGAAATCCGGCAGGCGCGGGATCAGCCAGCGGGTGGCGAAGGTCGGGATCACCGCCAGTTCCAGAATACCGCCGGCGCCCCGGTGCGCCATCGCGTCGAGCGTATCGCGCTCCAACCGCTCGAGGTCTTCCCGCACCCGGATGGCGTAGGTGCGGCCGACCTCGGTCAGGCTGACGCGCTTCTTCACCCGGTTGAACAGCGGCACGCCGAGGTAATCCTCCAGCAAGGCGATCTGCCGGCCCACCGCGCTCTGGGTGAGCGACAGCTCCTCGGCGGCGCGGGTGAAGCTCTCGTGCCGTGCCGCCGCCTCGAAGGCGGACAGCGCTTCCATGCTGGGGATCTTCCGGCGCATACGTTCCTTCCTGAAACGCACAATGTTCCAAATATAAATCGTTTGCCGGACCGGGCGCGCCTTACCAACAATACCGACCAATCAATTCGACGGATTACGGATACATTTTTGCGACAAGGGCGTGCAATTAACAGGCTGATGCTATTGCGTTAATCGGGCCCAATTCTGATGGGCTGTCCGGCAAAAGGCAACGCATTCGTTTTTGGCGGATGCGAGGGGGTTTATTTACCCTGTAATTCGGCAACCCTATTCGATTTCTTATCCGTATTCCGTCCTGTTCGGTTCGATCCACATCAATTGGAGGCGACATCATGAGCAGCACGGAAGCGGAAGCGAAATTCAAACCCTATACCCGTCAATCGATCCAGACGTCCCCGCAGTGGGCGCGCATTCCGGACTACCTGCAAGAGGCCGCCCGGGTGGTGTCGCGGGTGCTGCCGTTCCGCACCAACCAGTATGTGATGAGCGAGCTGATCGACTGGGACCGCATCCCGGATGACCCGATCTTCCGCCTGACGTTCCCGCATCCCGACATGCTCTATCCCGAGGAATACAAGCGCCTGCGCGACCTGGTGGCTCGCGGCGACGAAGCCGCCATCGAACACGAGGTCCGCACCATCCGCCTGCGCATGAATCCGCACCCGGCCGGTCAGCTGACCCACAACGTGCCGATGCTCAACGGCGCGCCGGTACGCGGCCTTCAGCACAAGTACAAGGAAACGGTGCTGTTTTTCCCGAGCGCCGGGCAGACCTGCCACGCCTATTGCACCTTCTGCTTCCGCTGGCCGCAATTCGTGGGAATGGAAGACCTGAAATTCGACGCCAAGGAATCGAGTGAACTGGTCGCATATTTGCAGACCCATCCGGAAGTCACCGACGTATTGGTGACCGGTGGCGATCCGATGATCATGAATGCACGCTCGCTGGCCGGTTATCTGGAGCCGCTGCTCG
>CBIHQA010000757.1:0-1722 GCA_966211475.1 uncultured Neisseriales bacterium | reverse complement strand
CCTTCTCGCCTCAAATGCTGACTGACGGGGGTTGCGGGAAAACATAGGATCTACGAGGTGGCGTGTACATCGAGAGACGTGCTCGATGATCGCGAAGTAAAAGAATCAGGCCGCCCCGAAGAGCAGCCTGTTTTCTATTGGCGGAGCCGGTTTAACGTTGCTGCGGCGCTGCGTTGCCAACGTAAGCAGCACCCTTGCTACCGCCACCCAGTAGCTTCAGCACGAAGCGGCCCAGGTACAGCACACCGATGGCGAACACGATGTCGCCCGGCACCCGCAGCCACACCAGCGACTGCATCACCGCCGAATGCGTGACCTCCGGCGAGCGGGCATACCACAGTCCATGCGACACGCTGGCCGCAGCCTGGTAGATGCCGGCCGGCAGCAGCGACAGGAACACCATCATCGCCAGGCCGATGTTGAGCAGCCAGAACGCCGGCTTCAGCAGGTTGTCCGCCCAGACGGTACGGGCGCTCAGGCCGCGCAGGCAGAACAGCAGCAGGCCGATGCCCAGCATGCCATACACACCGAACAGGGCCGCGTGGCCGTGGGCCGGGGTCATGTTCAGGCCCTGCACGTAGTACAGCGCGATCGGCGGGTTGATGGAGAAGCCCAGCAGGCCCGCGCCCACGGTGTTCCAGAAGCCCACTGCCACGAAGCACAGGATCGGCCACTTGTAGGCCTGCACCCACGGCGCAGCCTGGCTGCGCTGGTAGTTGCGATAGCCTTCCAGCCCGATCAGCGCCAGCGGTACCACTTCCAGCGCCGAGAAGATGGCGCCGATGGCGATCACCACCGTCGAGGTACCGGTGAAGTACAGATGGTGCAGCGTGCCCAGGATGCCGCCGAACAGGAACACGATGGTTTCCAGCACGATGGCGCTGTTGGCGGTGCTGGCGCGGATCAGACCCAGGCGGGTGAACAGCAGCGCGATCACTGCGGTCGCGAACACTTCGAAGAAGCCTTCCACCCACAGGTGGACCAGCCACCAGCGCCAGTACTCGATCATCGAATAGTGGGTGTGTTGGCCCCAGGTCAGCGAGCTGGCGTAGAACAGGCCGATGCAGGTGGCCGACAGGAATACCATGGCGATCAGCCCACGGCTTTCCGACGGCTTCTTCAGCGCCGGCATCAGCGCGCGGCCCATCAGGAACAGCCAGATCATCAGGCCGACGAACAGCAGGATCTGCCAGATACGACCCATGCTGGTGAATTCCAGCCCTTGATTACCCAGCCAGAAGCTGAAGTCCACGCCGCGCTGTTGCAGCGTGCCCAGCCAGCCGCAGGCGGTGGAACCGACCACGATGAAGATCAGCGCCCAGAACAGCACGTCGACCAGGAACTTCTGCCCCACCGGCTCCTTGCCCGACAGCAGCGGCGCGATGTACAGGCCGGTGCCGAGCCAGGCGGTGGCGATCCACAACACGCCGAACTGCGTGTGGATGGTGCGCGCCACGGTGAACGGCAGCACCTCAGCCAGCGGAATACCGAAGAAGCCGTTGCCTTCCACCGCGTAGTGAGCGGAGATGGCGCCCATGCCGACCTGCGCCAGCAGCAGCCCGACCACCACATAGAAGTACTTGCGGGTGGCACGCATCGACGGCGTCGGCACCGCGTTGATCAACGGGTCGTCCTTCGGCACGGTCGGATCGGCTTCCTCGGCGTGCGTGGCGTGGAACCACACCATGCCCGCGATGCCGGCGATCAGCAGGATCACACTGG
>CBIHQA010000756.1:0-1725 GCA_966211475.1 uncultured Neisseriales bacterium | reverse complement strand
GGATGTCCTTCGACGACAACATCAAGGGCGAGATCGTGGTGGGCACGCTGGACCCGCTGGACGTGATCCCTGACCCGGACGCCAAGAGCTACGACCCCGACAACTGGGGCGACGTGATCATCACCCGCTGGCTGACGCTGGACGAGATCGAGCAGGTGTATGGCAAGGAGGCCAGGAAGCGGGCAGAGGAAAGCAACGACGCCGGCCACGACTTCGGCGACCTGGAAGACGGGGTTGAGCGCAACAAGTTCGCCACCCGCAAGGACTGGGGATACACCGACGCGTGCGCCACGAAGGAAGACGGCCTCAGCCGCTACCGCATCATCGACCGCCAGCGGTTCGTCTATGAGCTGACCACTTGCTTGGTGTGGCCTGGCACCGGAGACGTGCAGGTCGAAGCCACCATGGCGGCGGACTCTATCGCGGATGCCCTGGCCAATGGGGCAGTGCGGGCCAAGCGTATGCGTCGCCGCATCAAGTGGGTGGTGACAACCTACAGCGCCACCCTCCATGACCAGTACAGCCCGTATGAGCACTTCACCGTGGTCCCGTACTTCGCCTATTTCCGCCGCGGCAAGACCGTGGGCATGGTGGACAACGCCATCGGACCGCAAGAAGTGCTGAACAAGGCGGTGTCCCAAGTGGTGCACATCGTCAATTCCAGCGCCAACAGCGGCTGGGTGGTGGAGGAGAACTCTGTCACCAACATGACGATGAAGGAACTGGAGACGCGGGGGGCGATGAACGGCCTGGTGATCGAATACAAGAAGGGCGCCAAGCCGCCGCAGAAGATCCAGCCCAACCAAGTGCCCACCGGGGTGACGCATCTCATCGACCGCGCGGACAAAGCCTTGAAGGATGTGACCGTGCCCGAGGCGATGCGGGGCGTGCAGGGCCCGGAGACCAGCGGCATCGCCATTCAGGCCAAGCAGTTCGCCAGCCAGCAACAGCTGTCGGTGCCTCTGGACAACCTGGCATACACGCGCCAGCTGCTGGCCAAGCGCCTGCTCTCCCTCATCCAGCGGTACTACGACACGCACCGGATCTTCAGGATCACCGAGACCGATCCCAAGACCGGCAAGCCGAAGGAAGAGGTCCTGGAGATCAACAAGTTCGACCCGGCCACGGGCGGCTACATCAACGACGTGACCATCGGTACCTACGACGTGGTGATCACTGAGCAGCCCATGCAGGTCACGTTCCAGAACTCGCAGTTCCAGCAGGCGCTGGAGATGCGCAAGGCGGGCGTGCAGATCCCCGACCCGGTGATGGTGCGGTACTCCAACCTGTCGGACAAGCACGAGATCCTGGACGCGTTGCCAGGCAATCAGCCGGCGCCAGACCCTACGGTCGAGGCGCGCGTGCGGGTGCTGGACGCGCAGGCCCGCAAGATGGATGCCCAGGCCACGGATGTCCAGGTGAAGAGCCAATACAGCGCCATCCAGACGGCCCAGGTCATCGCGCAAACACCTGCCACTGCGGCTCTGGCTGATGGCCTGCTCAAGTCGGCTGGCGCGGTGGACCACGACAAGGGCCCCATCGTTCCCCAGGCACCGGCCGGTTTGCCGGCCGTGGACCTCCCCAGCAGCACCGACCCCATGAATCCCGCCAGTCCCGCCGTGGGCGCGAGCGATGGCATTGAAACCCTGGCCGCAGATGGCCTGCAACCCTGAAGGAGAACCCGACCATGAACATCCGTGAACTCAAGCGCCGCCTGATGCCTTA
>CBIHQA010000755.1:0-1728 GCA_966211475.1 uncultured Neisseriales bacterium | reverse complement strand
GGCGGTTGCAGCAGGTCCAGCGCGCGGCGGGCGATCCGTTGCAGGTGTTCGCGGGCCGCGGTGCCGGCAGTAGGGGCTTGGGTGGCTTCGTCGGTGAGCACCGCGCCGCCGTGGACGCGGCGCAAGACGCCGCGCTCTTCCAGCTCTTGCAGGTCGCGGCGGATGGTCATCTCGCTGGTATGCATGGCATCCGCCAGCTCGCGGGTGCGGCATTGGCCGCGCTCGGCGAGCAGGTTGAGGATCAGCTTCTGGCGCTGATCGGCGAGATGGGGGATTTGCACGACGGTCTCCACGGCCGCAATTCTACTGTGTTCGTGGGTAATACCAAGGGTTTTGGGGGGATGCGGCCCATGGGCAGTGTCTGTGGGGTGGTAGGTTGGGTTGAGCATCGCGAAACCCAACGCGGTGCTTCGTGGAAGGGGCGCTTTGTTGGGCTTCGCTGCGCTCAACCCAGCCTACGGGAACCGTCAGAGTTCGTGGCGTGACGGGCATTAGGGGTTCTCTTTCGAGGGTAGCGAACCGTACGCGGCCTGGTAAGGTGGGAGGGTGACGATATTGCCGGCGATTTGGCCGGTGAAGCCTTGACCGGCCAGCGAGGTGGCGTTGAGTCCGGCGGGCAAGTTGTACTCGGCCGGTTGCCCGGACAGGTTGAACAAGCACACCACGCTTTCCTGAGGATGGCGGCGGATGAAGCCGATCACCTGGTCATGGGCGGGCAGCAGCTCGATGTCGCCGGTGATCAACGCCGGGTGCTGTTTGCGCCAGTGCAGTTGCGCGCGGTAGCGGTTGAGCAGCGACACCGTGTCGGCGCCCTGGATGTCGACCGAGCGGGCGACATGGTCCGGCGGGATCGGCAGCCAGGGGTGGGTGAGCGAGAAGCCGGCGTTGCGGTCGGTCGCCCGCCAGGGCATGGGGGTGCGGCAGCCGTCGCGGCCCTTGAATTCTGGCCACATCGCCTTGCCGTAGGGGTCGCGGATGTCTTCGTAGGCGACGTTGACGTCGGAGAGGCCGAGTTCCTCGCCTTGGTACACGCTGATCGACCCGCGCAGCGAACTCAACAGTGAGAACAGCACCGCGGCGAAATCCTCGCCCTGGCCCTGTGCCGACCAGCGGGTGAGCACGCGGGTGATGTCGTGGTTGTTGAGCGCCCAGCACAGCCAGGCGCCGTGGCTTTCGCGCAGGCATTCGTCGATGCGGGCGTGCAGGTGGCGCGGGTCGCCGTCTTCTACCAGCAGGCAGTAGGTGTAGGCCATGTGCAGCTTGTCGCCGCCGGCCGTGTAGTCGGAAATGATGCGGTACTGCTCCTCGCCGTCGATCTCGCCGATCAGCGTGGCGCCGGGGTACTGGTTGACCAAGTCCCGCATACGGCGCAGGAAGTCGAGGTTGCCCGGCTGGGTCTTGTCGTACAGATGCTTCTGCCGGGAGTAGGGGTTGTTGGGCGCAGCGCCGAAGGAGACCTGCCCCGGTGGCATCGGCGGGTTGGAACGCAGTTGTTCGTCGTGCAGGTAGAAGTTGACGGTTTCCAGCCGGAAGCCGCTGACGCCGCGTTCCAGCCAGAAGCGGCCGACGTCCAGCACTGCATCCTGCACGGCCTGGGAGTGGAAGTTGAGGCAGGGCTGGCTGGTCAGGAAGTGGTGCAAGTAATACTGCTGGCGCCGCGTGTCCCATTGCCAGGCGCTGCCGCCGAACACCGAGAGCCAGTTGTTGGGCGGGTTGCCGTCGGGCTTC
>CBIHQA010000754.1:0-1735 GCA_966211475.1 uncultured Neisseriales bacterium | reverse complement strand
TACGACCCGCTGGTGCTCGCCGAGCGCTTCATCGGCGGCGGCGAATACACCGCGGCCGTGCTGGGCGACACCGTGCTGCCCTTCATCAAGATCGAACCGGCCACCGAGTTCTACGACTACCAGGCCAAGTACTTCCGCGACGATACCGTCTACCGCTGCCCCTGCGGCCTGCCCTCCGACCAGGAAGCGCGGATCGCCGACCTGGTGAAGACCGCCTTCTGGGCGATCGGCGGCAAGAGCTGGGGTCGGGTCGACTTCCTGATGGACGAAGCCGGCAACGCCTACCTGCTGGAAGTGAACACCGCACCTGGCATGACCAGCCACAGTCTGTTCCCGATGGCGGCCAAGGCGCGTGGGATGAGCTACGAGGATGTGGTGTTGCGCATCCTGGACAGCACGCTGTGATTGCGATGATGACGAATGCAATCACGATCTTCGTCCCGCGTAGCGGGGCTCCCCTGCAGGGCAGGGGTGAGGGGGAGGGGATGAAAGCAGCACATCCGCAGCAAATCGCTGTGGCAGGAACCAGCCGGGCTTTGCCCGGCGCCCGAGTGTCGGTACAGGACGAGGCATAGTCGCGGATGGACCCGATTGCACGACGCTACGACAACGCGGACGCGGAAACGCGCACGCAGTGGCTGATGCTGTTCGGCAACCTGCTGTACGGGCTGGGTACGCTCGCGGTCGTCTATGCGGTGCTGTTCGCGGCGGTCAGCTCACCGGCCTTCCCGCTCAAGGAGATCAAGGTCGAAGGCCACCTGACCCATATCTCCCGCGAACAGGTGCAGTACATCGCCCAGCACGCGATGCGCGGCAACTTCTTCACCCTGAACCTGGACACCACCCGGCAGGCCTTCGAGAAGCTGCCCTGGGTGCGCGAGGTGAGCGTGCGTCGCCGCTGGCCGGGCATGCTGGTCGTTTCGATCGAGGAGCACCAGGCGCTGGCACGTTGGGGTGAAACCGCGCTGGTGAATACGCAGGGTGAGGTGTTCGAGGCCCAGGCCGATCTGCAGCACGAAAAGCAGCTGCCGGAATTCATCGGTCCGGAAGGCACCAGCGCTGAGGTCGCGCAGGCCTATTCGAGTTTCGGCAAGCAGTTTGCCCCGCTCAAGATCGCGCCGGTCAAGCTGGAGCTGTCGCCGCGCCGGGCCTGGAAGATGACCCTGTCCAACGGCATGCAGCTCAACCTCGGCCGGGACAGTGTGGAAGAGCGGCTGGCGCGTTTCGTCCACATCTACCCGAAGTCCTTCGCGGGCCGTGGTGGCCTGCAGTACGTGGACCTGCGCTACACCAACGGACTGGCGATCCGGCTGTCGGCCGACATGATGAAGGCCTTCCAGCAAGCCAAGCCCGGGACCAAGCCGATTCCCCCGGCCAAGGCAGGCACCAAGCCGACCGCCCCCGCGAACGCGGCAAGTGCCAAGCCGGCGGCGCCGGCAAATCCGGCCGGCAGCAAACCGGTCAAGCCGAAGACGGACCATCCGGCCTCGCGTGCCTTGATGCACGCGGGCCCCAAGCAACTTAAGAGCACACCGGTTTAGGAGCCTCGTGGTGAGCAAAGACAACAAGAACCTGATCGTCGGCCTCGATATCGGCACCAGCAAGGTGGTCGCCATCGTGGCGGAGCTCAAGCCGGACAACCAGCTCGAGATCATCGGCATGGGCAGCGCCCCGTCGCGCGGGCTGCAGAAGGGGGTGGTGGTCAACATCGAGTCAACCGTGAACTCCATCCAGC
>CBIHQA010000753.1:0-1739 GCA_966211475.1 uncultured Neisseriales bacterium | reverse complement strand
CCGCTCCTACGAAGGCCGGTACCACGGTGCAACCGGTTCCGCGCCTTTGGAAATCAGTTACCATCGGGCAAACACTGGATCGACCGTTTTCGCCGGAGGACCTGAATGCCCGCAGCAGCCCCGTTACGCATCCTCGTTGTCGATGACGATGCGGCGTACTGCGAACTGCTGGTCGACCTGTTGGAGACAGGCGGCTACGCGGTGACCGCGGTGACGGACGGGGCATCGATGCAACGGGAGCTGGCGTCCGGCCAGTACGCGCTGGTGATCCTGGACCTGCGGCTGGGCAAGGAAGACGGCATGACGCTGGCGCGTAACCTGCGGCAGGTGTCGGCGATTCCGTTGATGATCCTGTCCGGGCAGGCGGACCCGATGGACCGGGTGATCGGGCTGGAGCTGGCGGCGGATGATTTCGTGCTCAAGCCGATCCACCAGCGCGAACTGCTGGCGCGGGTGCGGGCGCTGCTGCGGCGGGCCACCGAGCTGAGCGCGCCGATGCTGAAAACCGGCGACGTGTTCCGCCACGAGCGCTACACCTTCGGCGACTGGATGGTGGACCTGACGGAACGCCAGCTTTACGACAGCGAGGGCCGTCCGCACAGCCTGACGCTGGCGGAGTTTTCCGTGCTGGAGACCTTTCTCCGCCACCCCAACCGCATCTGGAGCCGTGAGCAGCTGTTGGCACAGACCCGCAGCGACGATTCCAACGTGCTCGACCGTACCATCGACGTGATCGTGTCGCGCCTGCGCCGCAAGATCGAGCCGACCTCCGCCCATCCCCGCTACATCCAGACCGAGCGCGGCGTGGGCTACCGGTTTTCGGCCACCGTCACCCGCATCGGATGAATCCCCTCCGCGGCAATCCCACACGCAGCCTGCGTCGACGGCTGCGGCTGATCATCCCCATCCTGTTCGTGGGCACCCTGGTGCTGAGCTGGTGCGCCTGGCAAGGCATCCAGACGGTGCAGCAGGGCTTGTCCGAATCGCGGGCGAGCGACGCCGCTGCCTATGCGCTGCGCGGTGTCACGGCGGACCTGCCGGCGGCGGTTGCCACCACCGTACGGGTACAGGCATCCGCCCTGGGCGGCATGAAGGAGACGCTGGACAAGGTGCGCGTCTACCACCTGGGAGTGGAGGCTACCGGCATTCGCATGGACAGCCGGCTGCGCGTCGACGACCTCCGGCTGCTGATGTCGGACATCGAACAGACCGCATTGACGTTGGCCCATTTCAAGGCGCAGCTACAGGCGCCCGACATGAAACCGGCAGGCCGTCGCGACCTTGCCCGCCAGGCCGAGAAGCAGCAGCGCCAGCTGGATGAGCAGGTCGCTACGCTGTCCCTGCGCGCCACCGAGACGGCTGTGGCCTGGCGCGACTTCGGCACCCGGCGCTCGGAAGCCGTCTCCGGTTTTGTCGAGGCGGTGTCATTGGTCGCCACGCTGGTCGGCGTGTTGATGGTCATCGCGGTCTGGGCAACCAAGTACCTGATGAAGGACCACCTGCGCGGCATGCAGGGCATCACCCGGGTGATGGGGCGGCTGGGCACCGGCGACACGCTGGAAGCGGTGCCGGAAACCCTGCGCCACGACGAGTTGGGCGACCTTGCCCGTGCCTGCCAGGGCTTCCGGGAAAACGTGCGGGCCGTGCGGCAACTGGCCGCCAAGTTGCAGACGCAGAGCGCGCTACTCGATACCGTGCTGGACAGCCTGAAGGACGGGCTGGTGGTGGTCGACCGCAAC
>CBIHQA010000752.1:0-1759 GCA_966211475.1 uncultured Neisseriales bacterium | reverse complement strand
TGGGAGTGTTGCAGTACCTGTCACCGTCGATCCAGTTCGCGCTGGGGGTGTTTGTGTTCCACGAGGCCTTCGATGCTGGCAAGCTGGCGGGATTCGCCTGCATCTGGGGCGCGCTGGTGCTGTATTCGGCGGAAGGGATTCTGTACACCCGCTGGCAGGGGGCGCGGGCGGCGGAGGGGGCGTAGGCCTGTCCACCGTGGGTCGCGGGCGTGGCCCGCTCCTACAAGGGCTTCGTCGTCCGGATGCAGTTCATCCAGGCTACGAGAGGGGTAGCGAATCTTTCGTCGTACCCGAATTGATCGACAGCGAAATCATTCGGTCGGTCTGCCGCAGGCGGCTGCTGACGATGCGGGCCAGGTTGCGGTAGAGCTTGGCTTGCGAGCCGTCGAGTTTGTCGATGTCCATCCGGTCGAACTCGAACAGCGTGCCGGTGCCGGTTGAGATGATGCTGGCGGAGCGTGGGTCGCTGTCCACCAGCGCGAGCTCGCCGAAGGTTTCGCCGGGCATCAGCCGTGCCAACAGCTGCCAGGGGCCGGTCGCCAGGTGGCTGTATACCTCGAATTCCCCCGCCAGGATGATGTACATCGTCCGGCCGCGTTCCCCTTCCTGGATCACCACTTCCCCCGCTTTGGTGGCGCGCACCCGGCTCAGCGAGACGAATTGCCGCACTTCGTCGGCGGCGAAGTCCTCGAACAGGGCGACGTGGGTTCTCAGGCGTTCCAGCAGGGCGTCGGGGGCGTTCATGGCGGGGGCGGGAGTGGGATACCTGTATTGTAGCCGGCTTCAGAGCGCCACCCGGTTGCGGCCCTGCCGCTTGGCGTCGTACAGCGCCTGGTCGGCGCGGGCCAGCCAGCTTTCCAGGCTTTCGTCGCGGCGGAACTCGGCCATGCCGATGGACACGCTGACCAGGATGGGCGTCGGGTCGGTGACGGCGGGGACGGACGCGACCCGGCTGCGCAGCCGTTCGGCCAGCACCCGGGCTTCGTCGATGCTGGTGTCCGGCAGCAGGCAGGTGAATTCCTCGCCGCCGTAGCGGGCCAGCAGGTCGCTGTCGCGGAGGGCGACTTGCAGGCGCACCGCGATGGCCTGCAGCACTGCGTCGCCCACCGGGTGGCCCCAGGTGTCGTTGATGGCCTTGAAGTGGTCGAGGTCGAGCATCAGCAGGGTCATCGGCCGGCCGTGGCGGCGGGCGCGGGTGACGTCCTGCTCCAGGTGGTTCATCAGGTAGCGGCGGTTGAAGGTGCCGGTCAGGTCGTCATGGGTGGCGAGCTTGTTGATAGTGCGCAGCGCGAGGCGCAGTTCTTCGTTGCTGCGTTGCAGCTCGTGGTTGCTTTCCTCGGTGGCTTGACGCGCGGCGGCCAGTTTTTCCGCCAGCCGGCGGTTTTCCAGCGCGGCCTGGATGCCGGCCACCTGGTCGCCGCTGATCATCCAGCCGTATTGCAGCAGGATGATGATGTAGACCACGCTGGCGATGCCCAGCTGCACGTGCAGCGTATCGCCTACCCACAGGAAGTGGATCACGCTTGGCACCCACAGCGTCAGGATGAAGGTCACCATCACCTGCCGGAAGGTGCAGAAGTTGACCAGCGTGGCGGCGCCGATGGCGCACAGGAATAGCTGCGTGGTCAGCTCATGGGATAGCTGGCCGGGCACGTACAGCAGCACCTTGGCCAGCCCCCAGGCGAGGCCGGACCCGCCAAAGGCCAGCGTCTGCCGGTTGAGCCAGCGCCGCTGCTGTTCCGGAGTGGGGGGATGGGTG
>CBIHQA010000751.1:0-1764 GCA_966211475.1 uncultured Neisseriales bacterium | reverse complement strand
CCGAAGCCACGAAAGCCGAGACCGCCAACGCGGTGACCGAAGCCGTGGGCAATGCCGTCAAGGGCGCGGCTGAGCAACTGCACCAGCAAAACGGCATGCCGAAGTTCCTGGTGGACGACATCAAGCAAATCGTCGCCAACGCTGTGAAGAGCTTGAAGCAAGAAGGCTCCTTTTACCGGAACCAGTTTAATGTGCTGGATAAATTCACCGCGAACCTGACCCAGCAAATCGTCGACTCGGTGAACAACTCTATGCAAGAGCAAACGGGTGGCGCCAAGAAGGGTGGTGGCAGCTGGATGCAAGCGATTGCCAAGGCAATGGGCGAGGTCATGGGCAAGAAGGCCGCCCGAATGGTCGAGCTGTCCGACAAGATCGCCACCCTGGCGGAACCTCCGAAGCCTGCGGACGGGACCGCAGTCACGAAGACCAACGAACAGGTCCAGAACGAGAAGATGGAAGCAGCCTCGAAAACTCAGACGCTGAATACTGAATTCCAAGCCACCGGCCAAGAGTTCAACCTGCTCCAAACAACGTTCTCGACGGCCATCAAGACGATCGGTGAAGGCATGGCCTCCATCGCGCGCAAGCAGTAATCCTTTTTCCATCCGCCGCCCGGGAAGCGCATTTGCGCTTCCCGGGTTTTGTCGTTGTTTCGCTCGCTATTGAGGACCCCTTGGGATGAAAGCACTCCGATATCTCGCTGCCACTGCCGCTTTCCCGTTGCTGTTCGCCGCAGGTTGCGGCGGGGGCGGTGGCGATGATGGGGGCACGCCGCCCGACAACGGCGATTCATCCCAGCAAGTGCCCACCTACGGGAACACCAACCTGCCCGGCCGCCTGATTCTCTCCACGGAAGGCCCCGCCGAAATCTACGACTTGCGTACGGGTCGAGGCGCAATCCTGCCGACGTCGGCCACCGGAGGTGACAGTTGGCACGCCAGCACGAACCCGGCCACCATCCTGCGCATGGGCCCCGGTCCGGATGGCAAGCGGATGGCAGAACGGCTCAAGACGTCCGATTGGACAGCCATCGGCCCGTCCAGCCTCATCGGCGGCTCATTCAATCTGGTGAAGGTGTCACCGGACGGCCGCTATTTCCTGACATTCTGGGCACCAAGCACCAGTGACGATCGCATCTTGACCATCTTCGACGCGGAGACCGGCGCGATGGTGAAGTCCGGCTCACCGCTGGACAATGAGACCGTTATCTCCAGTCCCGCGGCGTGGCTCCCGGACGGGCGCTACGTGTTCCTCGTCAAGCGAAGCCTCTACGTCTCGTCGCCTACGACGAGCGCCAACACGCTGGTCGCCACCTTGCCCTTGCCCGACAACAGCGTGTTCCAGGACGGCAACTCGCAGTCAGGCTTCTCGCAGCTCACGGTCAGCCCGGACGGTCAAAAAATTGCGTTCAACTGGCGTGTGCCGCGAAGGAATACGATGGACTCGCACATCTTCGTTGCCAACGTTGACGGCACCGGATTGCATCAACTGACCGCCCCGCCCGATGCCTCCAGCCCGCTGAGCTTCGGCTATGGCGGTGCCAGTTGGTCGCCGGACAGTCGCTGGGTCTCCGCTGTGCTCTACATGACCGGATCGACCATTGCTCCCGTCTTCCCGCCGGACCAATCGTTCCCGGGCGTGCCCGGCGGCATCATCGGCTCGACCGGCTGCGCCACCAATCCGGTTTTTGTGCTTCCGGCGGACGCCAATCAGGTCGCCATCTCCTGGCCTGCATATGACCTCAAGTACGGCGTGAAGGTCCGC
>CBIHQA010000750.1:0-1775 GCA_966211475.1 uncultured Neisseriales bacterium | reverse complement strand
ATGTCGCACTGGCGGGGGCTGGGAGCGCCCGGGACGCCCGGCTGCGAATAATCCGGCGTCGCGTTGGCGGGCTGCGACGGGCCGCCGGACAGTTCAGGCGGGCAGGGTGCGTTGGTGAACTTTTTGTACTTGGCGTCGGTGTATGCCGCGTTGGCATATGCGGTGAAGCGGTCGCTGGCGACCACCTTGAAGTCCGCTTCGATACCCTGTGACCGAACCTTTTCCGCATTGGCGAGGTAGCCGCGCACGGTGCCGAACTGGCCGCCGTTGACGGTTGCCTGGAAATCCTTGATCGTGGTGCGGAAGGCCGAGATGTTGAAGGTCGCGCGGCGATCCCACAGCTGGGTCTTGAGCCCGACTTCGAAATGCTGGACTGATTCCGGCTTCACCGTCGCAGCATCATAATTGACCGTGTTGTCGATGTTGAGCGGCAAGCCGTTCTGGTTGATGCCCAGCGTCTTGAAGCTCTTGGCATAGGTCGCATAAGCGAGGACGTCCCGTGCGATCTTGTAGTTGACGTTGAAGTCGTAGGTGAAATTCCACGCGCTGTCCGACGGGGCACTCACCTGCGGCTGATAGACGCCGCATTGCTGCGAGGTGCCCGCGATCGTGCCGGGCGCTGGTGGCGTGGTGCAGCTGATCGCCTGACCTTGCGCGTTCGTCACGACACGCTGGTAGAAGCCAGACTTCTTGTCATAGTTGAGCCGCAGGCCGGGCTGGATCGTCAGAGCGTCGGTGACCTTCCAGCTGAGCTGACCGAACAGCGCGGCGCTTTCGCTCTTGAGCCACTGCGTGTTGCTGGCGGTGAGGCCCGCAAGCGTTGCAGGGTTGTTGGCCGGGTTCAACGGGTCGGCCGAAGGTGCGAGGCTCCACTTGGCTGCCGCTGCGCCCTGCTGCTCGGTGCCCTGCGTGTCGATCCGCTGTTTGAAGCCGAAGAGGCCGACGACGAAATCGATCTTCTGGCTTTCATAATTGTAGCGGAATTCCTGGCTATACTGATCCTGCTGCGAAGGGTTCTGTGACTTGGACACGATCGGCAGGCCGGTGAAGTCACGGTCATTTTCCGGCTTCCAGTCCCAGAAGCGCCAGGCGGTGACGGAGGTCAGCGTGCCGGGGCCAACATCCCACTTCACCCGCGCCGAAACGCCGCCGATCTTGTTGCCAGCATTGAGGTTGCTGTCGAGGTCGGACAGGCGGTCATAGGGATTGCGGCTGGGCACGACATAGCCCTGCGCAGCGGCCAAGGCGTCATATTGACGGTTCAGCGGGCGCTGTGTGCGGCCCACGCGGACGAAGGTGGTGCCGCAGCATTCGGGATCCTGCTTGCTGTAGTCGCCTAACAGGGTGATGCTGAAATCATCATTGGGTTGGAAGAGGAGCTGGCCGCGAAGGCCCAGATTGTCCTGTTCGTTGATCCAGCGCTGCGACGTGACGTTATAGAGGGTGCCACGGCGGCTGGTCGCGGCGACCGCGAGGCGGGCGGCGACTGTGTCGGAAAGTGGGCCGGAGATGGCGGCCTTCGCCTGCCGGTAGTTCAAGTTGCCAACGGACAGTTCCGCGCGGCCTTCGAAGTCGAAGGTCGGCTGGTTGGTCGTGATGTTGATCGCGCCGGCGGTCGTGTTCTTGCCGTAGAGCGTACCCTGCGGGCCGCGCAGCACTTCGACTTGGCTGACGTCGAGGAAGTCAAAGGTCGCAGCGGCGACGCGGGAATTGTAGACGTCGTCGACATAGATGCCGACGCCCTGTTCAAAACCATCGCTGGTGAGGCCGAACGG
>CBIHQA010000749.1:0-1778 GCA_966211475.1 uncultured Neisseriales bacterium | reverse complement strand
TCTGGCGAACGATCACCTCGATGTGCTTGTCGTTGATCTTCACACCCTGCAAGCGGTACACGTCCTGCACTTCGTCGACGATGTAGCGGGCCAGCGCTTCGATACCCAGCAGGCGCAGGATGTCTTGCGGATCGGCCGGGCCGTCCACGATCATCTCGCCCTTGTTCACCACCTGGCCGTCGTGCACCAGCACTTGCTTGTCCTTGGTAATCAGGAACTCGTGCTTGTTGCCGTCCATGTCGGTGATTTCCAGACGCTGCTTGCCCTTGGTTTCCTTACCGAAGGCCACGGTACCGGTGACTTCCGCCAGCATGCCCGCGTCTTTCGGCGAACGTGCTTCGAACAGCTCGGCCACGCGTGGCAGACCACCGGTAATGTCACGGGTTTTCTGCGATTCGGTCGGGATACGTGCCAGCACCTCACCCACCGACACTTGCTGGCCATCTTTCACCATGATCAGCGCGCCCACCTGGAAGCCGATCGACACCGCGTGTTCGGTGCCGGCGATCTTCACTTCGTGGCCGTCGTCGTTCAGCAGTTTCACCTGCGGACGCATGGTCTTGGTCAGCGAGCCGCGACGTTTGGCGTCGATCACCACCAGGGTCGACAGACCGGTCACCTCGTCCACCTGACGGGCCACGGTCACGCCTTCCTCGACGTTCTCGAAGCGCACCGTACCGGCGTACTCGGTAATGATCGGACGGGTCAGCGGGTCCCAGGTTGCCAGGGCGGTGCCGGCTTTGACAGCCATGCCATCCTTGACGATCAGGGTCGCGCCGTACGGCACTTTGTGGCGCTCGCGCTCACGGCCGTGGTCGTCGGTGATCAGCACTTCGCCCGAACGCGAGATGACGATCTGCGCGCCCTTGCCGTTGGTCACATAACGCATGGTCGAGGTGAAGCGGATGGTGCCGTTCGACTTGGCTTCCACCGACGACGCCACGGCTGCACGCGATGCCGCACCACCGATGTGGAAGGTACGCATGGTCAGCTGGGTACCCGGCTCACCGATCGACTGCGCTGCCACCACACCGACTGCTTCGCCGGCGTTGACCAGCAGGCCGCGGCCCAGGTCGCGGCCGTAGCACTTGGCGCACAGGCCGTAGCGGGTGTCGCAGGTCAGCGGGGTACGGACCTTCACTTCGTCGATGCCGACGCGTTCGATCTCTTCCACCATGTCTTCGTCCAGCAGGGTGCCGGCTTCGTACAGGGTTTCCTGGGTTTCAGGGTTGACGATGTCGGTGCCTGCCACGCGGCCGAGGATACGGTCGCGCAGGGCTTCGATCACTTCACCACCTTCGACCATCGCCTTCATCAGGGTGCCGTTGGAAGTGCCGCAATCGTCTTCGATCACCACCAGATCCTGGGTCACGTCGACCAGACGACGGGTCAGGTAACCGGAGTTCGCGGTCTTCAGCGCGGTGTCGGCCAGACCTTTACGAGCGCCGTGGGTCGAGATGAAGTACTGCAGAACGTTCAGGCCTTCGCGGAAGTTCGCGGTAATCGGCGTCTCGATGATGGAGCCGTCCGGCTTGGCCATCAGGCCCCGCATGCCGGCCAGCTGGCGGATCTGGGCGGCGCTACCGCGGGCGCCCGAGTCGGCCATCATGTAGATCGAGTTGAAGGATTCCTGATCGACGGTCTTGCCGTTGCGATCCGTCGTCTTCTCGACCTTCAGGTGGTCCATCATCTTCTTGCCGATTTCGTCACCGGCCTTGCCCCAGATGTCCACGACCTTGTTGTAGCGCTCACCGGCGGTCACGAGACCAGAGACGTAC
>CBIHQA010000748.1:0-1788 GCA_966211475.1 uncultured Neisseriales bacterium | reverse complement strand
TTGATCGCCGGTGGCGGCGCCGGGACGAACGAACCCCAGGCGCAATCGAAATCGCTGCGTGCATGTGTGCTGCCCGCCAAGGTGGTCAACTGACGAGGGCATCATGTACTTCGGGAAACTGCCGTTCCACGCTGAATTCGTGCGCGCAAACATGCCGGTTCAGGACGTGACCCTGCTCGATGAATGGACCCAGCAAGGCCTGCAACTGCTGTCGGATCTGCCCGAATGGAAGGCGGTGTTCGACCAGGGGCCGCTGGTGCACCTGCTGTTCCAGCGCAGTGGAGCGAAATATGGCCTGATCGGGAGCTGGCTACCGAGCCGGGACCAGACGCAGCGCCGCTATCCCTTCCTGGCGTGTGCGCCGGTGGAGCTGCCCGTGCTGAACAGTATGTGGTGGCGATGGCCGCAGGCCGCTGCGCTGTTTCATGCGCGTCTGGCCGATCAGCTCCGGCGGGCGCAGACAGCGGAACAGCCTTCGCTGATCCTGGCCGAGCTGGACAGCCCGCCGTTGCTGCTGGAGCCGGACGACGGCCTGCCGGTGTGGCATCGCTGGCTGGACATGTGGAACGTCGACATGCTGGACGACGCGCTGTCCGGGCGTTGGCCGCAATTCCGCACGGCGCGCTCGGTCACCGCATTGTTGCTGCTGCTCCAGATGAGCCTGGAAGGCTCCGGGCAGCGCCTGCTGCGATTGCCGCTCGGGGATACGCCAGAGCTCGCACGCCAGCTTGCCTTGTTCTGGTTGGCGCTGTGCCGGATGGTCGTGCCCGGCTTGGGGCGGATGGCGCTGATGTGGGTGGAGTACCCGGCGGGTGCCGAGCTGCATCTGTCGACCGGCGGCCTCGCGCCCCGGTCCTGGCTGGCCCAGGGTTGCCCCGACGAGAGCTGGCCGCATGTCGTGACCATGCGGGATCTCGATTGGCTGGATGGCCTGCTGGCCGGGCAGGAACGCCTGAGCAAGCTGCAGAAATACCTGGACTACCCCGACATGACGATGCGTAAGGTGCTGGAGGCCGTGCGGATTACCGCCACCGGACGCTAGAAGGATATGAAGATGAATCTCCGCCGCAATCTCCTGTTCCGTATCGCACTTCCCTTGCTGTGCCTGCCAGTGATGGCATGGGCCGACGGCAAGGTGCTGCTGCAGGGCGTGGTGCCGGATGCGAGAACCAAGGAGTTGATCCTGGCGCGCGCGGGGGCCGTGTTCGGCGCCGACCGCATCGAAGACCGGATCACCGTCAGCAATGTGCGGGCGCCGTCGGGCTGGGGGGATCGGGTTGCCCAGGCGATTGCCCCCAACCTCAACGCCATCGGGAAGGGCAGTGTCGCCTTCCGCAGCAATTGGGTCGACCTGACGGGCAAGGTGGATAGCGCCGCTACCCGCCAGCAGATCGAACAGGGATTGCAGTTCGTGATGGGGCAGGGATACAGCGTAAAGAACGGCTTGCTGGCCGAAGGAAACGTGCAGGCTGCCATCGACCAGACGCTCGCCAACCGGACGGTCGAATTCGAGGTGGGGAGCGCGGTGCTGACGGAACGCGGGAAGCAGCTGCTCGACGAGATCGCCCCGCTGCTCAAGCAGATCGGCAATAAGCCGGTGCTGGTGGAAGGACATACCGACAACACCGGCAATGCGGCGAAGAACCTGATGCTGAGTCAGCAACGGGCGGATGCTGTGAAACAGTACCTGGCGACGATGGGGCTACCGCCCGCCCAGTTGACCGCACAGGGTTTCGGCGATGCGCGGCCGGCGGCTGACAATGGCACCGCGGAAGGGCGGCAACGTAA
>CBIHQA010000747.1:0-1793 GCA_966211475.1 uncultured Neisseriales bacterium | reverse complement strand
CTCCTGACCATGACCGCTGCGCGTCGGCATCCAACACATCATCCGCATCATCCGAAGGGATGGCGCCTCCGCGTTCCCCGGGGGTTGCGGTTTCGCGCCCTTCCAGCCTGCTTCCTGGTCGGCGGACTCTTGTTGACCGGGTGCTCCAAGCAGCTGCTTGGGGGCCTGGACGAGATGGCTGCCAATCAGGTCGTCAGCGTGCTGCGCCTCGAAGGCGTGCGGGCCGACAAATCGCCCGCCGGAGAAAAGGCCTGGAAAGTCACGGTGGCCGATGAGCAGTTTGCCGAAGCGGTGCAAATCATCGGGCGCCGCAACCTGCCTCCGCCGCCGTTCCAGGGACTGGGGCAAGTGTTCAAAAAGGAATCGCTTGTCTCGACGCCCACCGAAGAGCGTGCCCGGCTCGTCCATGCGATGTCCCAGGAGTTGGAACGTTCATTGATGGAGATCGATGGCGTGCTGGCGGCCCGGGTGCATCCGGTCATCCTGCCGCACGATCCGCTGAATCCGAAACGAATCGCCGCCACCGCATCGGTGCTGATCAAGTACCGCAGTGGCGTGGACATCAGCGGGCGCGAAGGCATGGTGCGCTCCCTCGTTGCAGCCGGCATTGAAGGACTGAGCTACGACGACGTGCGTGTCGTCATGGTGCCGGCAGAGGCTCAGCCTGTCGGATCGGACAAATCGGCTGCGAAGCCGGCGCATGCCATGTTTGATACCCAGCGCATTCCTCCTTCGTACGCTGGTGTCATCACCCTGCTGTTGGCCGCTTTGGTGCTCTCCTACGTCTGGGCTCGGTTGCGCCGCCGGCCTGAACCGGCGTCAGCGGGTTTGCAAGGACGCTGGGCCAACACGGTGAGTGGATTCTTAGGCGACGCCGTACAGGAAGTGAGCGACAAGCGTAAGCGCCGGAACGAGGGCTCATCGTGAGCGGTCGACGACTTACGCAGCAAGACGCTACATCCCATGTGCTTTCGGCAGCGGCCCTCGACTGGAACAGCGAACTGATGCAGTTCAACTGGTCGGTCGCCGCGTATGCCCACCACGATTGGCTCGGATCCTGGGCCCAGGTGCTGGAGCCGCGAGATAAGGCGAGCATGCGTCTGCTGCGGCGTGCATCGATGGATGTTCTGGATCGCCATGGCTTGAGAGACCGCCATCTGCGAAGCGCCGACCCGCACCCCTGGTTGCTGCTGCCCCCGAAGCTGCTGGAGCCTCTGGCTCGGGAGTTGGCGGTGGCCATGCTTGGGGGCTGGGTGCGCAATGGACTTACACGAGAAGAAGTGGCGCTGCAACTGCACACGCTCGGGCCCGACGGAAGGGCTGCCGCCATGAATTACGCTGTTTCACTGCAGGCCTTGCCCTATCCCGCCGACGGCATTCGATGGCCCATGACCAGCCTTGAGCCCACCTCTGTCGTCGAACTCGGGTTGTGCTGCATGGCAGCCTTGCTCACCGACGAGAGTACGGGCGAGAGAGAGAGGTTCTTGATGCGTTTTCCTCGCGGCTTCATCACCCGTTTGGATCTGGATGAGGCGCAGCGCAGCGAAGCGCTGGATCTGATTCACCAACGGAGGCTTGGCGCCGTGCCAGAACAAAGGGGCCAGGGATGAGCCTCGGTGCACTGTTCAAGGTCAAGGCCCCTGATGCCAAGCCCGGCGAGCCTGCTCAATTGCTGTTCAGCGGCGCACGCATCCCACGAGAAACGTTCCGCGTGATGCGCCTGGCTGACGATGTTCTCCGGGAGGCTGAATCGTCGGCGGCTCAGTTGCGCGAGCAGACCGCCGCCGCATTGG
>CBIHQA010000746.1:0-1796 GCA_966211475.1 uncultured Neisseriales bacterium | reverse complement strand
TTGAAGTCGCTGACGGCGACGATCATGAAGCGGTCCAGGTCCAGCTCCAGGCCCCAGCGTTCCTCGTCCCAGCGGATCGAGTTCTTGAGCGACTGCATGGCGTAGTCGGTCTTGTCGAGGTTGCCCTCTTCCACCCACACCTGCAGCAGCACGTCGCGGCCATCGGCCAGCTTGAAATTCTCCTCCTGGCACACCAACTTGGCAGCGACCAATGCGAACAGGTAGGAAGGTTTCTTGAACGGATCTTCCCACTTGGCGTAATGGCGGCCGTCACCGAGGTCGCCCTGCTCCACCAGGTTGCCGTTGGACAGCAGCACCGGATAGGCGGCCTTGTCGGCGCGCAGCATCACGGTGTACTTGGCCATCACATCCGGACGATCAGGGAAGAAGGTGATGCGGCGGAAGCCTTCGGCTTCGCACTGGGTGAAGAAGTTGCCGTTCGAAACGTAGAGGCCGGACAGCGTGGTGTTTTCCACCGGCGCGCAGGTGGTTTCGATTTCCAGCACCACCTCGGCCGGCGCGTTGCGGATGGTCAGGGTGGCGTGGCTGAGCTCGTAGTCGCCCTCGCCCAGCGGCTTGCCGTTCAGGCGCAGCTGCACCAGCTCGATCTCTTCGCCGTGCAGCACGATGTCGTGGCTGGCGGCGTCCGGGTTCTGGCGCAGCGTGATGCGGTTGGCTACCACGGTGCGCGCCGGGGCCAGGTCGAAGCCCAGTTCTACGGTGTCTACCAGGTAGGCAGGAGGGGTGTAATCTTTGCGGTATATCGTCGTGGGGCTGCTGTCTGTGCGCATTGGTCGGCTCTGAGTGGACGGAGGCAAAGACTTATTTTACCAATACCGGCGTCGGCCGAGGCGCGGAATTGTCATTTCGGCCAGTGTTACCGACTTGTAAGTTGCCGCTTTCCACGATGCGGTAACATTCTGTAATAATCATGCAAGGTCCAAGTGAGCATCCTAAACTTAGCTCTGGAAAATACCGTCTTACCTGAGAGGTCATCATGAAATATCTCGCCACCCTGGCCACAGCCGCTGTCCTGCTGTTGAGCGGCTGCGCCACCACCATCAGCAGCAACGTGACCGCCTTTAACGATTGGCCGGCCGATATTCAGGACAAAGCTTACGCGTTTGAAGCACCGCAAGGCGCTGACGATACGCTGGAATACCGCAACTATCAGGTGCTGGTCGCCAATGAGCTGGGCAAGCTGGGCTTCCACCAGGTGAGCGACGGCCAACAGCCGAAGTTGCTGGTTGGGATGAAGTTCTTCACCATTGACCATCCGGTGCGCGTGCTGCAAACGGAAGACCCGTTCATGGGTCCGTACTGGGGCGGTCCGTATTATGGCCGTTACTATGGCCGTTATGGCTGGGGCTACTCGCGCTGGGCCTATCGTCCGTTCTTCTATGATCCGTTCTTCTATGGCCCGACCCGCGTGGAAGAGCGCGTCAAGCACCAGTATCAGCGCCAGCTGCGCGTGACCATCAATGACAAGTCCGGCCGCAAGCTGTATGACGTGACGGTGCAGAACACCAGCGGCGTGCAGGCCACGCCGCATGTGATGCCGGCCCTGGTGCAGAGCGCGTTCACCGGTTTCCCGGGGCAGAACGGCGTGCCGCGCACCATCGACATCACAATCGATCCGAAGACGGAAACGATGCAGGCGGCGGCCCCCGCCCCCAAAGCCAACTGACCGTCATTCCGGCGGAGGCCGGAATCCATAGAAAGCATGCTTTAACCCGGCGCCGGCGGTCTATGGATTCCGGCTTTCGCCGGAATGACGCATGGCGCGTTTCAGGTCA
>CBIHQA010000745.1:0-1796 GCA_966211475.1 uncultured Neisseriales bacterium | reverse complement strand
GGCCCAAAATAAATCTCCCCCCCGGGAGACCGCGGGCCCCCCCGGGGGCTTGGGGGCCGGGCTTCCCCCGGCACTGTCGCGTGCCAACGCGCCGGCCACGCCGACGGGCAGGTGGCCCGCGGCGCCGCAGCTCGTGCTCATGCCGATCCGCCCAGCGGTGCGTGAATCCACGACGCGCGAAGTCGACCGATGCGCATGAGCCGGCGGCAATCCGTCGGTTGCAACAAGGTCGATGAAGAGCAGGCGCGAGGCGCTCGCGATGGCCAATGGCGGCATGGCGATTCAGAAATTGAGATGCCGCCACCGTATCGCGCCGGAAGGCCCGGGCCCAGCTGTGGCCGCCCCTAACTGGGGTTCGCCCCAGGGGTGTCAGGCGGTGTTGAAATGCCGTTGTCGCAGAGCCCGCGTGCCAACGCTCACTTCACCCACTCGATCGTCGAGCAGGCCGAGACCCACAGACCACCCGTGCCGGAAGGGTTGCGCACCTTGAGCCCGTACTTCACGTCATAGCCGGGCCAAATCCGCGATGCCGAGGGTCTCGCCGCTGCATCATTCGACCCACTGGACCCCTCCGCAGGCCGACAGCCAGCGACCGGCGGTGCCCGAGCTGTCGCGTACCTTGATCCCGTACTTCACATCAAAGCCGGGCCATGGAATGGCCACCTGATTTGCCTCTACGGGCAGCACGAACACCGGGTTGAGGCTGCAGCCCGTGGACCCGATGACGCCGCCGGGAACGCCGGGAAATGATTGGTCGGGGGGAAAGACCGGCGCGACGGTGGAACCGTTCATGTAGAGCGCGGCGGCGACCCAGCGGCTGTCCGGTGACCAGCTGACGCTGCCATATCCGTAGTCCAGTGGGCTCGACGGGTCGGGTGGGGCCGTGAGCTGGTGCAGTCCCGTGCCGTCAACGTTGGCCACGAAGATGTGTGTGTCATTCGAATTTCTCCGTGGCACGCCCCAGTTGAAGGCGATCTTTTGTCCGTCGGGGCTCACGGTGAGATTCGTAAATCCTGACTGGAAGTCGCCGTTCTGGAACACGCTGTTGTCCGGCAAGGGCAACGTAGCGACCAGGGTGTCGGTGTTGGAGGTGGGTGACGACACGTACAGGCGCCGCCCGGCAAGGAACACATAGCGCCCGTCCGGGAGCCAAGCCGCAGGGCTGGAAATGACGATCCTGTTGTCCAAAGGCGAACCCGACTTCACCACGGCGCCGGTCTCCGCATCGAATATCGTCAAGATGAGGTCCTCGCTCATGCTTTCTGCCCAGAAGACCAGGAAGTAGCGTCCGTCGGGCGAGACCTTCAGTCGATTGATCCAGCCGCCCAGAAGGGTTGACGGGCCGATGGCTGTCCAGTCCGAAGTCCTGAGCCGTTCCACCGTTCGCTTGCCGCCCGTACCCGGCCCTACACGCAGAATCGTCGCGGGGTTCGTGCTCGTGAGCCAGTTGCCTCCTCCCGTGGCGGACGTCGGCAGGGTCGTGCCTTGACCGGTACGCAGGTTGTAGATCGTGGCAGGGTTGACGGAGTCGGTCAGGATCAGGCGGCCGGGCAGGTTGGTATCGCCATAGGTCGCCACCTCTTGGGTCGACCCGTCGTTGTTCGGCGCCGTGCTGGCTTCATCGCCGCCGCCCCCGCCGCAACCTGCGGTGAGCAGCAAAGGGAAAAGGGCAGCGGCGGCGAGATGTCGGAGTACGTTCATTCGGAAGTCCTTCATTGAGCAAGCAAGGCAATGACTGAAGCTGGGAAGCCCGAGTGCACTTCCCAGGTGGGCAGACGGAGGCGACTGCTGGTTGT
>CBIHQA010000744.1:0-1797 GCA_966211475.1 uncultured Neisseriales bacterium | reverse complement strand
TCGCGCGTGAGTTCAATCTGTCCGAAACGGTTTTCATCTTTCCGCCGCAGCAAGCTGGCCATGCCGCGCGCCTGCGCATCTTCACCCCAGCCAGGGAATTGCCGTTTGCCGGCCACCCGACGGTGGGCGCTGCGCTTCACCTCGCCCGTAGCGGTGCACTTGGCGCTGTGCAGGATGGCGATACGTGCTTGCTGGAGGAGTTGGCCGGTCTGGTGACTGTTCAATTCAGTGTCCGGGACGGTGTGGTGGTGTCCGCGCGCTTGGCGGCACCGCAGCCTCCCTCGCTGATCGACTGTACCGTAACAGATGAGGCGCTGGCCTCGGTGCTGTCCCTGCCGGCGGATGCGATTGGTGCCGGCGACTGGCGTCCGCGCTTTGTGTCCTGCGGCAATCCCTTCCTGTTGATCCCGTTGCGGGACCTATCCGCACTGGAAGCCTCCCGGACCGATGTGGAGGCCTGGCGGCGCGTGCTGGAAGGCGCACCGTCCGGCGCCTTGTTCCCGTTCGTTCAGTTGCCAGACGGCACGCTGCGCGCCCGCATGTATTCCCCTGGCTTCGGTATCGACGAAGACCCGGCGACCGGCAGCGCCGCAGTCTGTCTGGCGGGCTATCTGGCCGCGCATGCGCCGCAGGCCGATGGCCGGCTCGATTGGATGCTGCATCAAGGCGTGGAAATGGGGCGGCCCAGCCAGTTGCTCATTTCGGCAGACAAGGCCGCAGGCCAGGTGACCTGCTGCTACGTGGCGGGTAGTGCCGTGTTGATCAGTCAGGGCGAATTCCTCGCAGCATGAGTTCGCGTCACCTGGCTTCCCAGGCGGCGATGTCCGCGGCAGTGCGGTACAGGAGTGGATGAAATGAGCAGCGCATCGTTATCTGTTGGCACGACCGACCATCAGTGGAACGGCATGCTGTGGGGGTTGGTCGGCGTCATCGGCTTCTCCGGTTCGCTACCGATGACCAAGCTGGCGGTCGTCGATCTCAGCCCTTGGTTCATCAGCCTGGGCCGCGCGCTGGTGGCCGGCGTCCTGGCTGGGTTGCTGCTGCTGGTGCTGCGTCCCCGCACTCCGCGTGGCGCCGAATGGGGGCAACTGGCGCTGGTCATTCTGGGCGTAGTACTCGGCTTCCCGGTGTTTTCCACCCTGGCCTTGCAGCACATGCCTGCTTCCCACGCATCCGTGGTCAACGGCACGCTGCCGCTGGTCACCGCCGCCCTGGCCGCCGTGCTGGCGGGGGAACGTCACCGCACCGCCTTCTGGGGCTGGTCGCTGGTCGGGTGCGCGCTGGTGGTCGGTTTTGCGGCGGGACGCGCCCATGGTGAACTGGCCTGGGGTGACCTGCTGATGGGGTTGGCGGTCGGGATCGGTGCGTTCGGTTATGTTGCCGGCGGACGGCTGTCACGCACGCTGGGAAGCTGGCAGACCATCTGCTGGGCGCTGGTGGTGTCGCTGCCCTTCATGCTGCTGCCGGTCTGGTGGACCCGTCCGACGGCACCGGTCGCATTGCAAAGCTGGTTCGGCTTCGGCTACCTGAGCCTGATCAGCATGTTCCTCGCGTTCTTTGCCTGGTATCGGGGGCTGGCCTTGGGGGGCATCGCCCGCGTCGGCCAGGTCCAGCTGCTGCAACCTTTTTTCAGCCTGTTGCTGGCTGCGGTCCTGTTGGGTGAGGTGATTCCACCCACCCTGTGGGCAGTGGCGGCTGCGGTGGTCGCCTGCGTCCTGCTCGGGCGGCGGGCTAGCAGGGATTGACGGTTTCCTCACTGGGGGTTCTGCCCGGGGCGTGATCCGATGGGGGTCGGAC
>CBIHQA010000743.1:0-1798 GCA_966211475.1 uncultured Neisseriales bacterium | reverse complement strand
GGTCCGCCAGGCAGGTCCGCAGCATCTCCGGCATCTCCCGGTCGTGCTGCGCGCAGGCCTGGTCGAACAGCGCCAGGAACAAGGCCTGCTTGCTGGCAAAGTGCCCGTATACCGCGCCCTTGGTGAGCCCAGCTTCGGCCGCCACCGCGTCGAGCGATGCCCGGTCCAGCCCTTGCCGGGCAAACACGCTGCCTGCGGCCGCAAGCACACGGGAGCGGGTGTCGCGGGCATTCATGTTGCCTGCCAGCAACGCGGGGAAGCCGCGCCGCTCCCCCAGCACCCGGCGGACGGTTTGCCACGGCACGCCGGCCCGGCGGGCCAGTTCGGCGTAGGAAATCGCTTCGGGCGCCAGCTCGCGGGCGGCTTCTTTCAGCACCTGGATCAAGCGCTGACGGAGTTCGGGAGATTCAGGGATCAATGCCATACCGGACAGTATTTTATTGACGACACCGATTCCCGCACAAGCAGACCAATCCGGCCAGCATATGCATGCGGAGCAGGAAAAAAGCGTTGCGCCAACGACAACTTTGAGTAGCGGACTGATCCGTTATACTGCCCGCTACGGACCCACCATGACCGATCACGCCCTCCATCATCCCGACCTGCTTTCGCACTGGCACGTACTGCTCCCCACCCCGCTGATCGTCTGTCGCAGCGAGGATGGCGGGGTGCTGTACGCCAACCGTGCAGCCGAAGCCTTGCTGCCGGGCATCACGCGCCTGCCCTCGCTGGGCGACGCGTTTGTCGAGGCCGAGGAGTGGGGAATCCTGCTGGAACAGCTCCGGGAACAAGGCGAAGTCCTGCAGCAGGAGCTGGAAATGGCCACGCCCGATCACGAGCCGGCCTGGGTCCTGCTGGCCGCCCATGAAATCCATCAGGGCGACGACAGGCTGCTGATCGTCTCCCTGCATGACCTGACCGAACGCCGCCGCCGAGAATCCCAGCTGAAGAGCCGTGAGGAACTGCATCGCCACATCCTGGCAGCAACCCGCGAAGGCTACGTACAAATCGACCCGGACACGCACCGCATTCTCGATGCCAACCCGGCCTTCTGCGAACTGGTCGGACGGCCACGCAGCCGCCTCACCGGCAAGCCCCTGCGTGAATTCCTGGCCGCCGACAGCCCCAACCGCAACTGGTTTGCCGAACCTTGGCGCCGTCAGGGCACCGCACTATCCGGCGAGCTGACGCTGCGGCATGCCGAAGGCCAGCCCTTGCCGGTGCATGCCAATATCGACCTGCTGCCCGCCGCGGAGGGCCAGCCGCCGATCGCATTCGCCCTGCTCACCGACATCCGCGACCGCAAACGGGTGGAAGAGCGCATGTATGCGCTGGCCTTCTTCGACCCGCTGACCGCACTACCCAACCGCCTGCTGTTCGAAGAGCGCCTGCAGCAGGCCATTCGTCAACAGCGGCGCCACGGCATCGGCTTTGCGCTGCTGTTCATCGATCTGGATAACTTCAAGGGAATCAACGATACGCTCGGCCACGACGTGGGCGACCGCATGTTGCAGGAGATCGCCCGCCGTCTGTTCGGCGCGGTACGCGACAGCGATACGGTGGCCCGGCTGGGCGGGGATGAATTCGTGGTGCTGCTGATTGGGACAGACGACGCCGTGACGGCGGCACGGCTGGCGGACAAGTTGCTGGCGGCGTTGCAGCCGCCGGTGATGGTGGCCGGCAAGAGCCTGCCGGCCGGCGCCAGCATCGGCATCGCGCTGGCGCCCCGGGATGGTCAGGACGCGACCACCCTCAAACGGCGTGCCGATGTGGCGATGTACCAGGCAAAGGCCGCCGG
>CBIHQA010000742.1:0-1805 GCA_966211475.1 uncultured Neisseriales bacterium | reverse complement strand
CCCATGGCTTCCATCTGCTTGGCCTGCTTCACGAAGGCTTCGATGGTGTGTACCGGGCTGGTGGTGTAGGCGATGGTGCCCTGGGCGTGCTTGCCGGCAGCCTTGACCGCTTCAATGGCCACGCGCAGGTTACGCACGTCGTTCATGGCATCGAAGATACGGAACACGTCGATACCGTTGACTGCGGCCTTGGCGACGAACGCCTTGACCACGTCGTCGCTGTAGTGGCGGTAGCCCAGCAGGTTCTGGCCGCGCAACAGCATTTGCAGGCGGGTGTTGGGCAACGCTGCGCGCAGCTTGCGCAGGCGCTCCCACGGGTCTTCTTTGAGGAAGCGCACGCAGGCGTCGAAGGTGGCGCCGCCCCAGACTTCCAGCGACCAGTAGCCAACCTTGTCGAGCTTGTCGCAGATCGGCAGCATGTCTTCGGTACGCATGCGGGTGGCCAGCAGGGACTGGTGGGCGTCGCGCAGGATCGTGTCGGTTACGTGAATTTTCTTGGACATTATGGGGTTCCTCACAGGCCTGCGTGGGCGGCGATGGCGGCGGCGATGGCCAGGGCCAGCTCTTCGGGTTTGCGCTTGATCGAGTAGTTGGTCAGTTCGGGGTGGCTTTCGACGAAGCTGGTATTGAACTGGCCGCTACGGAATTCGGGATTGCGCAGGATTTCCTGATAGTACGCGGCAGTGGTCTTCACCCCTTGCACGCGCATGTCGTCCAGGGCCCGCAGGCCGCGGTCCATGGCTTCTTCCCAGGTCAACGCCCACACCACCAGTTTCAGGCACATGGAGTCGTAGAACGGCGGAATGGTGTAGCCGGTGTAGATCGCCGTGTCGGTACGCACGCCCGGGCCGCCGGGGGCGTAGTAACGGGTGATCTTGCCGAAGCTGGGCAGGAAGTTGTTCTTCGGGTCTTCGGCGTTGATCCGGAACTGCAGCGCGTAGCCGCGGTGCTGGATGTCTTCCTGCTTCACCGACAGTGGCAGGCCCGAGGCAATGCGGATCTGCTCACGGACAATATCGATACCGGTGATTTCCTCGGTGATGGTGTGCTCCACCTGCACCCGGGTGTTCATTTCCATGAAGTACACCTCGCCATCGGCGAGCAGGAACTCCACGGTACCGGCGTTCTCGTAGTTCACCGCCTTGGCGGCACGTACCGCGAGGTCACCGATGTAGGCACGCTGCTCGGGGGTGAGCTGCGGGCTTGGGGCGATCTCGATAAGCTTCTGGTTACGCCGCTGGATCGAGCAGTCGCGCTCGAACAGATGCACCACGTTGCCGAAGCTGTCACCGAGGATCTGCGCCTCGATATGCTTGGGATTGACGATGCACTTTTCCAGGAACACTTCGGCCGAACCGAAAGCCTTGGTGGCCTCGGAGATGACCCGTGGGAAGTTCTGTTCCAGTTCTTCGCGGCTGTTGCAACGGCGAATACCCCGACCGCCGCCACCAGAGGTGGCCTTGAGCATGACCGGGTAACCGATGCGGTCACCTTCACTCAGGGCTTCGTGGATATCGGCAACGTTACCCTCGGTGCCGGGGGTCACCGGCACGCCGGCAGCGATCATGGTACGGCGTGCTTCGGTCTTGTCGCCCATGCGGCGAATGACATCGGCGGCCGGGCCGATGAACTTGATCCCGCGTTCGGCGCAGATCTCCGCCAGCTCGGCGTTTTCCGAGAGGAAACCGTAGCCCGGGTGCAAGGCATCACAGCCGGTTTCCACAGCCAGGTTGACCAGCTTGCGCGGGTTCAGGTAACCGGCCAGCGGCTCGGCACCGATGCTGTGGGCTTCGTCGGCGCGCTTG
>CBIHQA010000741.1:0-1813 GCA_966211475.1 uncultured Neisseriales bacterium | reverse complement strand
CGGGCATGCGCCGATCAAGGCCAATGTGCGGGTGATCGCCGCCACCCACCAGGATCTGGAAGTCCGGGTCAAGGATGGCGCGTTTCGCGAAGACCTGTTCCACCGTCTGAATGTGATCCGCCTGCGTCTGCCGCCGCTGCGCGAGCGCTCGCTGGATGTTCCGCTGCTGGCGCGCCACTTCCTGCAGAAGAGCGCCAAGGAGCTGGGTGGCGAACCCAAGGTGCTGTCAGATGCGACGCTCGTCGTGCTACAGGGCCACCCCTTCCCCGGCAACGTCCGGCAGCTGGAAAATCTCTGCCACTGGCTGACCGTGATGGCGCCTGGCAAGCAGGTGGAGCCGGCTGATCTGCCGCCGGAGTTCCGTGGCGGCGGCACGCTCGCGGCGGCCCCGGCATCCGGCGGGCAATGGTCCTCCATCCTTGCCGACACCGCCCGTGCGGCCTTCGTTCGCGGCGAACAGGGCATCATCGATGGCTTGACGCGGGAGTTCGAGCGGACCCTCATCCTGGAGGCGCTCAAGCATACCCATGGACGGCGGATCGAGGCGGCCCAGTTGCTGGGGCTCGGCCGCAACACGCTGACCCGCAAGGTGCAGGAGCTGGGGCTGGAACAGGGTGACGGCGACGCCTGAGCGCTGCTGACCGGGAGTCACACCGGTCATAATCGGGTGCTAAGATGGAGTGGTGCTGCTTGAAGGTGTTGTATGGCCTCCTCCCTCTCAGCTGTCGACGGCGCATTTCGCTACTGGTGGATACGGCAACTGGCCGATCTTTCCAGCGGTACGCCCCGCCAACTTCTGCTGCTCGATCTCAGCGCAACGCCTCCTGACCAGCCCTATCGACCGACCCGGAGTGACCGGCTGCTGCTGAGCTTCGCCCAATGGCTTGGCCCCGGTGCGCTGCTGCCCTGGTTGCGCCGACGTCTGCCGACGCTGGCATCCTTGTGGACGCCCGAACCGCTGGACCGCGATGGTCTGACGCTGGCGTGGCGCCGCGCCATGTGGTGCGTGCTGCCGACCATTGCCCTGTTGCTGGCGGGCGGTGCGCCCGCAGTGGCCCGCGGCGTGGTTGCCGCCATGCTGACCGTCGGCGGTGCCACCGGTTTCGCGGTGTGGCGGGCGCGACGCGCGTGGCATGCCAGTCTGCTGCGCCGGGAGCGCCAGCTGGAACAACTCGCCGAATTGCCGGTCGCCTGGGAAGAAGCCACCGGTGGCTCCCTGCTGACCTGGCTGGAGGGCCACGGCGTTTCGCCGGAGGCGGCTGAACGTCTTCGCGCCGAATGGCGAGATTCCCCCGGTGCCTGGCGCGAGTTCGAATCGTTCGAGCGCTACCGTGTCTGGGCGCCTCTGCCTGGCTTCCCGTGGCGGCAATGGATGGCGGAGTCCGCGTTGTTCCTGGGGGCGCTGCTGCTGGGCGTGGCGATTTCGGTAATGCCCTGGTGGCTGGCCATCCCGGCCTTGCTGGTGCTGACCGTGCTGCCGTGGCCGCCCCTCGCGGCACGTACACTCGGCCTGATTGCGGCCGCCCTGGCCGCGGCCTTGCTCGGATGGGGGTTGGCATGAAGGCAGGCATCGCCGCCGTGCTGGTCTGCATGGGCTTGGGGAGTGGCACACAGGCAGCACCCATCCTCAAGCTGGCCTACTCGGACATGGCATCACCGCCCTATTACCTGGGGGACGGCGACGGCGTGCCGGCCGAACCGGGCCCGGCAGTGACCCTGTCGCGGCAGGCGGCCCGCCAATGCGGGATGGTGGTGCAGCTATCGCGCTGGCCCGGCAAGCGGCTGACGGAACGGCTGAAGCTGGGCGAAGAGG
>CBIHQA010000740.1:0-1822 GCA_966211475.1 uncultured Neisseriales bacterium | reverse complement strand
TATCTCGGCGAAGTGGAGCCGCTACTGCAGCGCCTCGAAAGGGCCACGTCGACCGTGATGGCCTTCAAGGGCCGAGGTGGCAACCTGTCCCTGTCAGTCGGTGCCTCGGTGGGAACGTACTGGCTGATTCCGCGTCTACCGGCCTTCACTCGTGATCATGGTGAGATCACTCTCAATCTGGTGACGCGCGTAGGCCCTGCTGACTTCCACGCCACCTCCGTCGACGCATCCCTTGAGTTCGGTGATGGGCAACGCCCCGGACTCCACAATGATTTCGTGCTCCCCCTTCTGCTGGCACCCTACGCTGCGCCCTCGTGGATTGCCGCCTATGGCAAAGCCGTTGACGCAGGAACGCCGCGGACATCGCTGATCCAACACACGACCATGGGTGACGCTTGGGACCAATGGTTCAGATTCGAGGACATCGATGGGAATGCCGGGCGCGAGGGGCCGCGCTTTGAGATCATGTCGATGGCGCTCAACGCCTGCATCGCGGGAATGGGTGTTGCGCTGTTACCCCCCTACATGACCGACGATGTCGTTGCTTCCGGTCGGCTCAGGCGCCTGTCTCGACGAAAGATGCGGTATCCGAAAGGCTACTACCTCGTATGCCCGGAAGAGACGGCACAGATGCAATCGCTGCAGGTGTTCCGGCGATGGTTGCGCCAACAGCAGGACAGCTGACGCAATCTGATCTCGTAGGGCACGCCGAGGAACCCCCGGCACGGGTCACACGCCGTATCACCCAGGCCCCGTCGACGTCATTATTGAGGTGGCACGCCGGTCGGCACTGGACGCAACGCATCCGAAAGCAGCCTGCCGAGTGTCCGATACGCCCAGTCCACTTCCTCAGTGAACCGCGAAACACAACCGAGCCTGACGAAGCCGTCATATTTTCCTGTGTTCGAGAACATCGAACCAGGCGCAATACGGATGCCCAGTTGGAGCGCCTGCTCGAACAACACTGAGGAAGATGCGCCGGGGGGCAACTCGACCCAAAGACTCAAGCCTCCCGGAGGAAGGCTCAGCCGTGCACCCGGGGGAAAGTGCCGTGCAAGTGCGCGGGCTGATTGCTCCCTCTGAGATCGCAGGGCGGTTCGTAGGCGGGTGAGATGGCGGGCATACGCTGGCGATGCGGACCATCGCGCGGCGAGAAGTTGTGCCCACTGTGCAGTGCTTCTGCTTTGCGCGAATTTGAGCATGGACACGCGCTCGTGCCAACGACCGGCACTCATCCAGCCCTGACGAATCCCCGGCGCCAGCGTCTTGTTGAAGGATTCACAGTAGATGACATGGCCAGACTCATCCCACGCCTTCGCGGGCCTTGGCCGCATTGGGCCGTCCACGAGAAGGCGGTAGGAATCATCCTCGATCAATGCAAGATCGTTCTTTCGGCTGAACGCCACAAGACGAGCTTTTTGGCTGTCGGGCATTACGGTCCCTTGAGGCATCTGCAAGTTGGGCATGACCACGATGGCAGTCAACCGAGGTTCCGTGCGTACTGCGAGTTCCAGTGCTTCCAGCGAAACCCCGGCACGCGGGCTGCACGGAATCTCGAGCGATCTCAGCCCCTGTGAATCCAGCATCTGCAGCAAACCGTAGTAGGTCGGAGACTCTACCGCCACTACATCACCAGGACGTGCCACGGCGCACAGTGCCAAGTGAAGTGCTTCGGTATTTCCGCTGGTTGGCAGCACCTGCCCGGGAGCGACGCGCATCCCGGCATCCAAGGCACGACGCGCCATGGCGGCCTGAAACTCGGGGGCAGCACCTGAGATCACCCTGCTCTGCACGAACAGTTCGGGACGTTGCCGCAACAGTA
>CBIHQA010000739.1:0-1834 GCA_966211475.1 uncultured Neisseriales bacterium | reverse complement strand
GACGGATGTCCCGGATCGTATGGCCCAGATGGATATGCAGGGTATGACTTGCATTCAATGTGATGGGGGATGGAACGGTCATCCTGAATCTCTCCAAGGGTTAACTCGACCACAGTCTATCACCAAGTTTCATAAAACTAAAAAAAGTTGAACAAAAGTATTGACAGCCGAATATGGCTTATGGGTAAATACGCTTAACTTGTTTCATGCGGTTAAATAAAGTTGTCTGGGAGTTTTTCTGGGGTAAAGACAACTGTCATGTTCAAGATCATTTAAAGGGAGTTGAAATGCCTCTGAGATTACTCAAGTACGCCCTCAGCCGTGAGCATCCCGCGCCACGGTTTTTCAGGGCGTGCGAAAACCCGAAAGATAGTTATGACGTCGTAATCATCGGGGGCGGAGGGCACGGCCTTGCCGCAGCCTACTATCTGGCCAAGGATCACGGCATCACCAATGTGGCCGTTCTCGAACGCGGTTATATCGGCGGTGGCAATACCGGCCGCAATACCACGATCGTCCGCTCCAACTATCTCACCCCCGAAGGCGTGAATTTCTACAACGCCAGCGTCAAATTGTTCGAGGACCTCTCGCAAGACCTCGACCTCAACCTGTTCTATTCCACCCGCGGCCACTTCACCCTGGCACACACCGAATCCGCCATGCGCACCATGCGCTGGCGCGCTGAAGTCAACAAGCATGTCGGTGTGGAAAGCTATGTGGTCGGCCCCGATGAAATCTCCAAGGCCTGTCCGCAGCTCGATATCTCCTGTAGCGGGCAGGCGCCTATCCTCGGCGCGCTCTACCATGCGCCGGGTTCGGTGGCACGCCATGACGCGGTGGCATGGGGTTATGCGCGCGGTGCTGACCAGCGCGGCGTCGAGATTTTCCAGAGCACCGAAGTAACAGGTATCGACGTGCAGGGCGGCAAGGTCAAGGGCGTGCAGACCAATCGCGGCTACATCTCCACTAATAAGGTGTTGTCGGCGGTTGCCGGCTTCACGCCTCGCATCACCAAGATGGTGGATGTCGAAACGCCTATCGTGATCCAGCCGCTGCAGGCTTGCGTGAGCGAACCGATGAAGCCGTGGCTGGACACCATCCTGGTGTCGGGCAGCCTGCACGTGTATGTCAGCCAGTCCTCGCGCGGCGAGCTGGTCATGGGGTCGTCGCTCGACCCCTACGAAGTGCATTCCACGCGTTCTTCGCTCGACTTCGTGGAAGGTCTCACGACGCACATCCTCGACATGTTCCCCTTCCTTTCCAACGTCAAGGTCGTTCGCCAGTGGGCGGGCATGGCCGATATCACACCGGACTTCGCGCCCATCATGGGCAAGACGCCGGTGGAAGGCTTCTACCTGGATGCAGGCTGGGGCACATGGGGCTTCAAGGCGACGCCGATCAGCGGCAAGACCATGGCAGAAACAATCGCGAATGATCGCCCGCCCGAGCTGATCCATTCCTTCCGCCTCTCGCGCTTCGAAGAGTATGAGCTGACCGGGGAAAAGGGCGCCGCTTCGGTGGGCCATTAAGGGGAATACGCATGAAATTACTTAAATGTCCGATGAATGGGGAGCGGCCGCTGAGCGAATTCGTGTTCGGCGGGGAAGTGCGTGAAATGCCGGACCCGAATACCTGTAGCGACCAGGAGTGGGCTGCTTATGTGCACTACCGCAGCGGCGCTCCTGGCATGAAGAAGGAGTGGTGGTACCACGGCCCCAGTGGCACCTGGTTCATTGCCGAACGCAACACCCTGCTCGACGAAGTGGTACGTACTTATCTATACGGTCAGGAGGGCAAGCAATGAGCACGCGGCTGCCGAAACAGAACGGCGAAT
>CBIHQA010000738.1:0-1837 GCA_966211475.1 uncultured Neisseriales bacterium | reverse complement strand
CGGTCGAAGCCTTGCAGGAAGGTGTCGATGCGCTGCTTGAAATCGTCCAGGCCGGAGGGGCGATCGCCGTTCTTCAGCAGGAAGATCAGCAGGAAGCCTTCCCGCATCAGATCCATCAACCCCGCCTTCTTCGGCGCCGCCTCCACCGCCGCGCCAGCGGGTAGTTCCAGCGTGGCAGCCATCGTCATCGCAGCACTCCGATCAATTCCAGGTTCAGTTCATTGAAGCCATCCGGCACGTAGATTGCGACGGCACGGGCGCGCAGCATCCGGTCGAAGACGGTGCCGCGCGGATCGAGCGAGAAGTAATAGTTGCCCGCCCGCACCGGCAGCGCACTCGGCGTATGGGTCGGCTGGACCAGACGCACGCCGGGGATCGCGCTGGCGATCATCTTTTCCACGTCGTCCGGCGAGCCGATCTTCAGCCGCAGCGGCACTGTGTTGGTCAGTTCGCCCGGCGGCATGTTGGCCGAGACCGACAGGTAGAAATCCGCATCGCTGACCAGACGCTCGTCTTCGAGGCTGCCGACGAAGACCGACGGCTTGCTCTGGGACAGTGGGATCGTCACGTAACGGACGGAAATCACCGTCTCCAGCAGGTCGCGGATCATGTCGTCGAGCCGCAGGAACGCATCGGTCGGCTTCAGATGGTGATAGGCCGGCAGATCCGCCAGCGTATAGCGGGTGGAGAAGGTGAACAGCTCCCCGCACAGCGTGGACAGCAACTGGTACAGCGAGAAAGGGTGCAACTCGTCCGAATGGTGGTACGGCTGCAGGCTGGCGTAGCCGGCATTGATGGCGTGAAGCAGCCAGAACGAGGCGATGTCGGTGGACCGGAAGCCGAGAACGTCTTTCGAGGCCTCCCGGTGCACGCCAGCCAGCGCGCCGTGCTTGGCAAGCAGGATATCCAGCAGCCGTTGCACGATGCGCTTGAGGCCTGGCGCGGCCCCGGTACGACTGGTGGCCGGGATGAAGTCCGGATCCAGCGAAAACTGACCCAGTGTGTTCTTCCGCAGCCGGGCGATCGGCAGCACCAGGTAGTCGTCGAGGTTTTCGTGTTCCAGCAGCACTTGCACGTTGCGCTTCAGCAGCGTGATGTCGCTATCCAGTGCCTCGGTGTAGAGGTCGGGCAGGGACCGCTCTTCCTTGTGGAAGCGGCGGGGCCGTCTCGACGCCGTGTCGCCGAAATCGCAGTTCGCATCATGTTCCGACAGGTGCGGCAGTCCGATATAGACCAGCACGCCATCTCCCAGATTGGGGTCAAGCGTGAGCTGGCGCGGCGACGGCAGCGGGTCGCCTTCCGGGGCGGTCAGGCTGTCGCCGTCGGGGAAGGTCGCTTGGAGCCGGCTGAGCCGGAAGAACCCGTTGCCGAGCGCTTCGCTGTCGATTTCCAGTGCGGTAACGCCCCAAAAGTACGGATGCGCCCCCCGGAGTCCAAGCAGGCGCTGGCGGTCATGGTAGTGATCGAGCTGCTGGAAGTGCTGGGGGCGGAGGAACATGCCTTCCCCCCAGAGAACTTTATGTGGTCTGAACATTTTTCTTGGTTGGCTTGGTGATCGTCTTGCCGACCGGCTTGCGCCGGATGTCTGCACATTGACCGGTCTTCGCGGGTACTGCCGTCAGGCTCAGGAAGCAGGGGCCGAGGTTGACGACCACGTTCCGCTGCACCAGATCTTTCACCGGGAACGCCAGCCGCCAGCCGGTCGGGGACGGCTTGCGGAAGGCCGCAACCAGTCCGATGTATTGCACGTCCTCGTCCAGGCTTTCCCGGTACCGCTGCACGCTGTTCGGAAGCAGCAACAACTCCTGCGTACCGAGCAGGTCGCCGGCGAGCCTCC
>CBIHQA010000737.1:0-1838 GCA_966211475.1 uncultured Neisseriales bacterium | reverse complement strand
GCGTTCATCATGGCTTGTTTCCGACCGGTTGGGAAATTGAATGTTCCAAGCCGAATGATAGTTGGTAGCTATCACTCGGGCCGGTTTGGTTGAGGGATAAAGGGCGCCCTGGCAAGGCTGCTTCCGAAGAAGCCACCTTGCCAGGGCAAGGGGTGAAGATCAGGCCCGGACGCTGGCGGGGTCGATATCCAGCGCCGTGGCGAGGCGGGTGCCCAGGTCCGCATCCACCAGCATGAAGTGACTGAGCTGCCGCAACACCACCTCCGGCCGCGTGACGTTGCGCAGCGACTTCGCCAGGTTATCCACCAGCAGCGCCTGCTGTGCATTGTCCATCAGGCGGAACAGGTCGCCCGGCTGGGTGTAGTGGTCTTCCTCCACTCGGTGGTCGAAGCGGTCCACCACCGTCGCGCCCAACGACCAGGCCGGCTCGCGGTGGGCGGGCGACTGGGCCGGCGTGCCGGACAGGCTGTTCGGTTCGTACACCGGGCAGGCGCCGCCGTTGCCGTCGAAGCGCATCGCGCCGTCCCGCTGGTTGTTGTGCACCGGGCACTTGGGCGCGTTGACCGGCAGGTGGGCGTAGTTGGTGCCCAGGCGGTAGCGGTGCGCGTCGTTGTAAGCGAACAGCCGGCCTTGCAGCATCTTGTCAGGCGAGAAGCCGATGCCCGGCACCACATTGGCGGGCGACAGCGCGGCCTGCTCAACCTCCGCGAAGTAGTTCTGCGGGTTGCGGTTCAGTTCCATCACGCCGACCTCGATCAGCGGGAACTCGCCCTGCGGCCAGACCTTGGTCAGGTCGAACGGATTCCAGCGGAATTGTTCGGCCTCGTGCTCGCGCATCACCTGGATGCAGACGCGCCAGCGCGGGAAATCACCGCGTTCGATAGCGCCGAACAGGTCGCGCTGTGCGTAGTCCGGGTCTTCGCCCGCCAGCTTGGTCGCGGCGGCGGGTGTCAGGTTCTTGATGCCTTGCATCGACTTCAGGTGGAACTTCACCCATACCCGTTCGCCGTCGGCGTTGATCATGCTGAAGGTGTGGCTGCTGAAGCCATGCATGAAGCGGTAGCCGTCCGGCGTGCCGCGGTCCGAGAACAGGATCAGCACCTGGTGCAGCGCCTCCGGCGACAGCGACCAGAAGTCCCACATCGCGTTGGCGTCCTTCATGTGGGTTTGCGGGTTGCGCTTCTGGGTGTGGATGAAGTCCGGGAACTTGAGCGGGTCCTTGATGAAGAACACCGGCGTGTTGTTGCCGACCAGGTCCCAGTTGCCTTCCTCTGTGTAGAACTTCACCGCGAAGCCGCGCGGGTCACGCTCCGTGTCGGCCGAGCCCTGCTCGCCGCCGACGGTGGAGAAGCGCACGAACACCGAAGTTTCCTTGCCGATCTGCTCGAACACCTTGGCGTGGCTGTAGGCGGTGATGTCCTGGGTCACGCGGAACGTGCCGAAGGCGCCGGAGCCCTTGGCATGCACCACCCGTTCCGGGATGCGCTCACGGTTGAAGTGGGCCAGTTTCTCCACCAGGTGAATGTCCTGCATCAGCACCGGGCCGCGCGGGCCGGCGGTGAGGCTGTTCTGGTTGTCGGCCACGGGCTGGCCGAAGGCGGTGGTCAAAACGGGGTGGTCGCTCATGTCAGGCTCCTTCAGGTTCGGGTTGGTATCGTTGTCAATGCCATTGGCTGTAGTGGGCCCAGAGGCTGGTCCAGTCGGCTTGCCGGATGTACTGGCGCAGGGTGCTCATCTCGTCACTCCCATCGTTCGGGTTGGTGAGTCGATTATTGGGAAGGGCGGGGGTTTTGTGAAATTGATTGTTGCTAGGATATTGATAGCAATTTGCTATTAAT
>CBIHQA010000736.1:0-1853 GCA_966211475.1 uncultured Neisseriales bacterium | reverse complement strand
GGGAAGCCCGAATGCACTTCCCGGTGGGCAGATGGAGGCGACTACTGCTCGTCGCTTGGATGGCAGATGAAGATGCTTGGCGCTTGCTGCAGCCCCGCTTCCGATGGTCCATGGCAAGCCGTGGCACATCGGGCGCTGCTGACCTCATGACTCAATGGCGTTGCGCATGATTCATGAGAGTGGGGCTCCATCCGCATCCATGGCAACATGAAGGCCGGACTTGTTCCGCAACATCCGGCCAGGGACTGTGATGAGATCGCCTTATTGGACCCACTGGACCGCTTTGCAGGCGGACAACCACTGGCCGCCTGTGCCCGAGCTGTTGCGAACCTTGATGCCGTACTTCACGTCGAACGAGGGCCAAGAGATGGGGACCTGGTTGGCGTCCGCCGGAAGCACGAAAACTGGGTTGAGACTGCAGCCGGTCGAGCCGATGATGCCGCCAGGAACGCCGGGGAATGATTGGTCCGGCGGGAAGATGGGGGCGACCGTCGACCCGTTCATGTAAAGCACGGCGGCGACCCAGTGGCTGTCCGGAGACCAGCTTGCACCCCCATAGCCGAAGCTCAGGGGGCTGGATGCATCGGGCGGGGCGGTCAGCTGATGCAGTCCCGTGCCGTCCACGTTGGCAACGAAGATGTGCGTGTCAGTCGAATTCCTCCGCATCACGCGCCAGTCGAATGCGATTTTCTGACCGTCCGGGCTGACCGTGAGCTGTGAGAAGCCTGACTGGAAGTGGCCGTTTTGAAGCGAGCTGTTGTCGGGCAAGGGCAACGTGGCCACCAGTGTGTTGACATTGGTGGTCGGTGACGAAACATAGAGGTCCCGTCCCACTAGGAACACGTAGCGTCCGTCCGGGAGCCATGCCGCAGGACTTGAGACGACAATCTCGTCGTCCAAGGGCGAGCCGGACTTCACCATCGCGCCGGTTTCTGCGTCGAAGATGGTCAAGATGCGATCGTCCCCAGTGCTGGGTGCCCAGAAGATCAGAAAATAGCGGCCATCTGGTGAAACCTTCACCCGGTTGAACGAGCCACCAATGAGGCTGGACGGGCCAAAGGCTGTCCAATCGGATGTCTTTATGCGTTCAGCCATTCGCTTGCCGTTCGCACCGGGGCCCATGCGCACGATAGTGGCCGGGTTCGTGCTGGCGTGCCAACCGTCGCCTCCTGTGGGCGACGTGGGCAAGGTTGCACCTCGACCGGTGCGCAAGTCGTAGATCTCGGCAGGGCCTTCTGTAGCGAGGATTAGGCGGCCGGGCAAGTTGGTGTTGCCGTAGGTGGTCACTTGCTGGGATGAATCGCCGTTGTCGGGCGGCGTGCCCCCGTCGTCCCCACCGCCCCCGCCGCATCCTGCGACGATCAGCAACGGGAAAGCGGCAGTGGCAGCGAGATATCGGAGTGCTTTCATCCCAAAGGGTCCTTCAATAATCAGCGAAACAACGACGAAGTAAGGCTTACTGCTTGCGCGCGATGCCGGACGCCCTGGGGGCGGTGTCGCCGTTCCCCCCGGGCAACGAGCAACGGACCGCTGCAGCAGCGTCGTAATGGCTCTTTCGAGAGCTCCTTTGGATTGGGGGAGACGATTACTGCTTGGGCGCCGCGGAGGCCACGCCTTCTGCGGTGGGCCTTAGGCACAAGGATCGCGACGCTTGTCGCAGCTGCGTTGCCGAAGGTCATGGAGGTCGATCGGGTCGCCGACCTCCATCCCCAAGCCTAGATGGGAAAGGCGGGGCGATTGATCCCGTCTACTGCCCGCCCGGCTTATTGGACCCATTGGACCGCTTTGCAGGCTGACAACCACTGACCGCCCGTGCCTGAGCTGTTGCGGACTTTCACGCCGTACCTGACGTC
>CBIHQA010000735.1:0-1854 GCA_966211475.1 uncultured Neisseriales bacterium | reverse complement strand
CAAAGGCGTCGGCCTGCTCGATGTCGTCGTAGCAGCCCATGGGCTCGTCCATGCCAAAGGTGCGCATGAAGCCCGCCACGGCCGAGGCCATGCAGTGGCGTGCGTTGGGGTCGATGTTGTTGGACCGGAAGCCCGCCTTGAAGAGCTTCGCCGCGGCGTAGCCCTCCCAGATGGTCCACTGGCCCGAGCCGAACATGCCCACGGACGTGGGCCCCTTGTCCTTGAGGGCCTTCTTGAACTGGGTCGCCATCGTGTCGAACGCCACATCCCAGGACACGGGCTGGAACTCGCCGTTCTTGTCGTACTTGCCGCCCTTCATGCGCAGCAGGGGGCGGGTGAGGCGGTCCTCGCCATACATGATCTTGGAGAGGAAGTAGCCCTTGACGCAGTTGATGCCGCGGTTCACCTCGGCTTGGATGTCGCCATGGGTGGCCACGACGCGGTTGTCTTTCACGGCCACGTTCACGCCGCAGCCCACGCCGCAAAAGCGGCAGGGCGCCTTGGACCACTTGAGCTGGGTCCTCGCGGCGTCGGTGACGATGTTTTGCGCTTCGGCACTCAAGGGCAGGCCGGCGGCCAAGGCGGTGCTCACGGAAGCCGATCGGCGGATGAACTCGCGGCGGGTGGTCATACGGTCATCTCCTTGTTCATGTCTTCCTCGGCTTCGGCGTGCTGGTAAACCAGGGCGACGTTCAACACGCCACGCAGGGCCCGCACGCCATCGAGCTGCTGGACCACGCCGCGGGCGGAGCCGGCTTCCAGCACGGCCACGATGCGGCCGTCGGGGGTGCGGTGGGAAATTTCTGCGTTCGGGAGCAGCGAGATGGCGACGCACACGTCGTCTGCGTGCTCGGGCCGCACATGGATGAGGACGCCAGCGATGTGGACCTCAGCGGCGCCCGAAGGGGTGGAGGCTGGCGCGCTCATCCCGGAAGATTCCCGGTGACCAGCTGATACATCCACACGGCGAAGCCATAGCCCCCGACGATCATCACGGCAAGGATGGGGGCCATCGCCACCGTAAGGAAGAGAAAAGTGCGCAACTCCTCCTGGTAGGTCGAGGCCTCATCAGGCGACTGATTAGACATGGCTACTCCTGCTCGTGGGAACGGGCAGATGCACCGATGTGGTGCATTGCTGTTGTAAACGCATCGTAAAGGTGCGCCGAGACTTAGCGCAAGTCAACGAAACAGTCTTTTACCAACCGAAAAGAATGTGACGAACAGGGTAAAAGATGGGTTTTAGGGCGCCTGGGTCGTGGCGAGCACCGTGGACAGTTTCGTCGAGTTCTTGACTTCGAAGGCGTCCACGGTGCGCTACGTCGCTCTGGGTGATCGGGGGAGAAATCAGAGGCAGCAAATTGCCCGGGGTCCCGTGCGTTGGGCAAGCGAGGAGCATGCGGTTGATTATTCCTCTTCGCCGTGATCAGTCGCTCCGCCAGCCGCCCTTCAATCGCTCATCATGCTCGGCGACCATTCGACTATCTCCGCCATGCTTCATTGGCGCGATGGTGGCTTAGCTCCCTGCAAGCGGCATCACAAAAACGCAGCGAGAATTCCCGCCGTAGAAGTCAATCACGTGTGCTATCCACTTCTCTTCTTCCCGAAGCCGTCCACTAGGTTGCCTTCTTCGTCAAGGCGATGAGCTTCGGGATGAAAGCCGCAGCTCGATGCCGCATGAGCGCTTGCCTTGCGGCTGAGCCGGCTTGTTCAGATGGACTCCACCGACTGCCAGCACACGGCCACCGGGCTCTTGCGTGAAAACAGCTCTACATGCGAGTCGATGGCGAACTGCACGCGCGCTAGGGCGGCGTCATTGTCCGCGCTGCAGTCAAAGTGCAGGGCTGCGGCGTCT
>CBIHQA010000734.1:0-1854 GCA_966211475.1 uncultured Neisseriales bacterium | reverse complement strand
GGGCCCTTGCCTTCGCAGAACAGCGGGCGGATGTAGGCGGGCACGAAGCCGGGGAAGTCGAAGGCGTTTTCCACGCCCATTTCCAGCGCCATCTGGCGGATGTTGTTGCCGTAGTCCAGCGTGGCTGCGCCGCGTTGCTGCAGGGCAAGCATCGCCTGCACCTGCTTGGCCATCGACTGCTTGGCCGGCGTGACGATGGATTCCGGATCGGTCTTCTGGCGTTCACGCCATTGTTCCACCGTCCAGCCTTGCGGCAGGTAGCCGTGGATCGGGTCGTGGGCGGAAGTCTGGTCGGTCACGCAATCCGGCGTGATGCCGCGCGCCACCAGTTCGGCGAACACGTCAGCCGCATTGCCCAGCAGGCCGATCGACACCGGCTTGCCGTCGTGTTTGGCTCTGTCCAGCATCGCCAGCGCCTCATCCAGCGTACGGGCCTTCAGGTCGACGTAGCGGGTCTTCAGGCGGAAGTCGATGCGGGTCTCGTCGCACTCCACCGCGATCATCGAGAAGCCCGCCATGGTGGCGGCCAGCGGCTGCGCGCCGCCCATGCCGCCCAGACCACCGGTCAGGATCCAGCGGCCCTTCGGGTTGCCGTTGAAGTGCTGGTTGGCCACCGAATAGAAGGTCTCATAGGTGCCCTGCACGATGCCCTGGCTGCCGATGTAGATCCAGCTGCCGGCAGTCATCTGGCCGTACATCATCAGGCCCTTGCGATCCAGCTCGTGGAAATGTTCCCAGGTGGCCCAGTGTGGCACCAAGTTGGAGTTGGCCAGCAGCACGCGCGGCGCGTCGGCATGGGTGCGGAACACGCCCACCGGCTTGCCGGACTGGATCAGCAGGGTTTCGTCGTCGTTCAGGTCACGCAGCGACGCCAGGATCTGGTCGTAGCACTCCCAGTTGCGGGCCGCGCGGCCGATGCCGCCGTACACCACCAGGGCTTGCGGATGCTCGGCCACTTCCGGGTCCAGGTTGTTCTGGATCATGCGGTAGGCGGCTTCGGTCAGCCAGCTTTTGCAGGTCTTTTCGCTGCCGCGCGGGGCGCGGATCACGCGGCTGGGGTCGAGACGGGGATCTTGGGTGCTCATGGGGTTTCCTCTCGTCAAACAGTCTGTCTTAGGCCTGGGCCTGGGATTCGAAATGGAAGGGGCTGTGCGCGGCGATCGCGGTGTTCTGCACCAGTTGCTTGACCGTGGCGATGTCCGGGGCGAAGTAGCGGTCCAGGTCGTAGTGCGGCACGCGGCTACGGATGTCCTTCATCACCGCCTGCAGGCGCGGGCTGGTGGCGTAGGGCTCGTGCATGTCCACGCCCTGGGCGGCGGCCAGCAGCTCGATGGCCAGGATCGCGGCGGTGTTGTCCGCCATGTCGGCCAGCTTGCGGGCGGCGAACGTCGCCATCGACACGTGGTCTTCCTGGTTGGCCGAGGTCGGCAGCGAATCCACCGAGGCCGGATGCGCCAGGGTCTTGTTCTCGGAGGCCAGCGCGGCGGCCGTCACATGGGCGATCATGAAGCCGGAGTTCACCCCGCCATCCTTCACCAGGAAGGGAGGCAGGCCGGACAGGGTAGCGTCGATCAGCAGCGCGATGCGGCGTTCAGCCAGCGCGCCGATTTCAGCCACCGCCAGTGCCAGGTTGTCGGCGGCAAAGGCCACCGGCTCGGCATGGAAGTTGCCGCCGGACAGCACTTCGCCGGTATCCGGGAAGATCAGCGGGTTGTCGGACACCGCGTTGGCTTCGACCAGCAGCACTTGCGCGGCATGGCGCATCTGGTCCAGGCAGGCGCCCATCACTTGCGGCTGGCAACGCAGGCTGTACGGGTCCTGCACCTTGCTGCAGTCACGGTGTGACAGATTGAT
>CBIHQA010000733.1:0-1856 GCA_966211475.1 uncultured Neisseriales bacterium | reverse complement strand
GCGATCAACGCCTTGCCCAGCGATGCGGCGGCGAAGGTCGAGTTTCATGCGAGCGTGGGATTCTTCGTGTGGCTGGCCAGCATTGCGCTCGCCGCCACGGCAGCGCTGACCTATGTCCCTGCGGTGCCTGGGGTGGAGGCCTCGCAACCGGTGCGGTGACGCCCGCTGTCGTTGCTGCTTACCCCGCCCTCGGACCTGATGCTGTTAGGGAACAGGGGCCTCGGCTCCCGGTGCATGGATGGACGCGACCGGCGCATGCTGTGCCATGAGGTCGGCCACCCAGTCGATGAACACGCGCAGCTTCGCGCTGACATGTCGGTTGGGCGGGTAAACCACGAAGAGCGGCATCGGGTCGAGGTGCCAGTCTTCGAATAGCGGCGTCAGCTCGCCGCGCATCACGTGTTCTGCTGCCATGTAATGCGGTAGCCACAGGACACCTATTCCCGACAGGCCGGCCGCGAGATAGGCGTTGCCATCGTCCACCGCCACTACGTAGCGGCCCTGCACGGTGATCTCTTCGCCGTCGCGTCGCATGGGGAGCGGCGCCACTTGGCCTCGCTGCGTGCGCAGGAAGCCCACGATGCGATGGTGTGCTGCTTCCAGCTCCCGAGGGTGCGCTGGGGTACCTGCGCGTTGCAGGTAGCCGGCCGTCGCATAGACGCCGAGACGAAGCTCGCCCACGCGACGCGCTATCAGCGACGAATCGGTCAGTTTGCCACCCCGCAGTACGCAATCCACGTTGTCGCCGATCAGGTCCACCATTCGGTCGCTGACGCCCATGTCCAGCTGGATGTCGGGATAGCGCGCATGGAACGCCGGCAAGGCCGGCATCAGGATGATCCGTGCGATGGGAGTGGGCACATCCACACGCAGGCGCCCCCGGGGCGCGGCCGAGGCGACGGACAGGCTGGTGTCGGCGTCTTCCAGGTCGGCCAGCAGTCTTGCCACCCGTTCGTAGTAGGCCGCGCCATCGGCAGTCACCTTGACCTGGCGGGTCGTGCGGTTCAGCAACTTGACGCGCAGTCTGGCCTCCAGCTGCTGCACCAACTGCGTGACGGTGGTCTTGCTGATGTTCAAGGTCTGCGCGGCCTTGGTAAAGCTGCCGGCTTCCACGACGCGGACGAAGGCCTGCAACGCATCGAAGCGGTCCATCCTTGCCCCCTGTTTTTTCGATGATTGTTTGGATTTACCAAACAGTCATTGTGCGACTCACCTGTTTATCGGCCAAGGGGGGAGACCTAGAGTAGTGCCACGCGACAGGCCGCCGACCGGCCCTGTACCTACTCGATCCAACCCTTCAATGAGGTGATTTCCATGTCCGCACGTGATGTTGTATTCCCCGCCGGCCGCCAGGCGCTCTACGAAAAGAACCGCTATTCGCCGGCCATCCGCTCCAATGGCTTCCTGTTCGTATCCGGGCAGGTCGGCAGTCGACCGGACGGGTCGCCGGAGCCCGATCTGGAAGCCCAGGTCAAGCTCGCCTTTGAAAACCTGGAAGCGGTACTGGCAGCCGCCGGCTGCACATTCCGGGAGGTGATCGACGTGACGGCGTATATCGTCAATCCCGACACGCAGTTCGAGCCGATCTGGAAAGCAGTCTCGGAATGCTGGGGCGATGCCCCGTATCCCACGCTGACCGGCATTGGCGTGACTTGGCTCTACGGCTTTCAGTTCGAGATCAAGGTCATTGCGAAACTGCCCGAGGCCGCCGTGGCGTAAGCCTGAGATCACTTCCTCGGCTGGCGGAGCCCGGCGCGACCGGGCTCGCCTGATGCTCTTCATTTGGTGAAGGCGCAAAAACATGCGTGCTTCCGACCAAGCCCCGGATTCCGGCCCAGAATTCGTCGGAGAGGCTA
>CBIHQA010000732.1:0-1860 GCA_966211475.1 uncultured Neisseriales bacterium | reverse complement strand
TCGACGTGCGCATGCCGGGCCTCTCCGGCATCCAGACCGCCGAGGCGTTGGCCACGCTGCCGCTCGCCACGCAACCCAAGGTGGCACTGGTCACCGCCTACGGCCATGAGGAGGTGGTAAAGGAAGCCGAAGCCGCCGGGCTGGACGACATCCTGCTCAAGCCGGTCAATGCGTCGATGCTGCTCGACCTGTGCATGCGCCTGCTGGGTGAAAAGCGGGAAGAGGCACGTGAATCCGCCGCCCCCGCTCCGTCCGAAGCGCTGGCCGCGGTGCGTGGCGCCTCCGTACTGGTGGCGGAAGACAACGAGTTGAACCAGGAGGTGGCGATCGGCCTGCTGGAAGACGCCGGCTTCCTGGTCGACATCGCCCGCGACGGTCAGGAAGTGCTCGACATGCTGGCACAGCGCGACTACGACGTGGTGCTGATGGACATGCAGATGCCGGTGATGGACGGCATCACCGCCACCATCGAGATCCGCAAGGACACCCGCCACCGCAACCTGCCGATCATCGCGATGACCGCCAACGCGATGGAGCACGACAAGGTGCGCTGCCTGGCCGCCGGCATGGTCGACCACATCGCCAAGCCGATCGAACCGCAGGAGCTGTTCGACACGCTGGTGAAGTGGATCAAGCCTCTGAACACAACGGAAGCACCTCAACCGGCGCGGACCGATACCCCGGCGAACGCCCTGCCCGTCATCGCCGGCCTGGATGTGGAACTCGGCCTGCGGCGGGTCAGCGGCAACACCAGGCTATTCCTCAATGTGCTACGCCGCTATGTGGACGGCCAGCAACTGGCGCCGGACCGGCTGCGCCAGGCAGTGCTGGCCGGAGACCGTGCCACCGCCGAACGGGTGGCCCACACCGCCCGTGGCGTGAACGGCAGCATTGCCGCCGTGGAACTCGCCGCGATGGCAGGCGAGCTGGAAACGATGGTCCAGCAGGGGCAGGACGACCAGGAAATCCTGGCGCGGATCGACCCCTTCGAAGCCGCCCAGGCGATGGTGATCGACGCCATCCGCGCCGCGCTCACCGCCTACGACGCGGCGAATGGCAACTCGCCAACTGGGGATGTGCCAGCCGGCGATGCCCCGGTGAACAAGGACCGCGCGGCCGCCGTACTGCGGCAAGTTCACGCGCTGCTGGCCGAAGACGACAGCGAAGCCGGTGACGTGTTCGCCAGCCATTCGCCCTTGCTCCGCAGCGTGCTGGGCACGGAACATCACGACGAAATCGATCAGGCCATCGGACGCTTCGACTTCGGCCACGCGTTGTCGCTATTGCAAGCGCGCGCCACCGAACTCAGCCTGTCCCTGACCTGAGATGCAGGGGGAAAACATGGACAACACCAATCAGCTCATCGAAAAACAGACCGTCCTGATCGTGGACGACACGCCCGAGAACCTGACCCTGATCAGCGGCCTGCTCAAGCCGCACTACCGGGTGAAGGTGGCCAACAACGGCGAGCGCGGGCTGGCGATCGCCCAGTCCGACACGCCGCCGGACCTGATCCTGCTCGACATCATGATGCCGGAGATGGACGGCTACGAAGTGTGCCGCCGGCTGAAGGAAGACACCACCACCCGGGACATCCCGGTGATCTTCCTCACCGCCCGCAACGAAACCGAGGACGAAACCCGCGGCTTCGCCTGCGGCGCGGTGGACTACATCACCAAGCCGATCAGCCCGCCCATCGTCGAGGCCCGCGTCAAAACCCATCTCAAGCTGAAGTCGGTGGCGGACTTCCAGAAGGACAAGGCCGCCTACCTGGAACAGGAGGTCGCCAAGCGCACCCACGAAGTCAGCGCGATCCAGGACGTGACCATCCTCGCCATGGCCTCGCTCGCCGAGACCCGC
>CBIHQA010000731.1:0-1877 GCA_966211475.1 uncultured Neisseriales bacterium | reverse complement strand
GGATCGGCGTGATGGCCGCGATGTGCGGGGTGACGAGGACCTTCGGGTGAGACCAGTAGGGGTGGTTGGCTGCCAACGGTTCTTCGCGAAACACGTCCAGCGCGGCGCCGGCTAGCTGGCCGCTATCCAGGGCGCTCAGTACTGCTTCATCCACCACCTGGCGGCCGCGTGCGACGTTGATCAGGTAGGCACCGGACGGCAGCCTGGAGAGGAACGTTTCGTCGATCAGGTCTTCTGTCTCGGCAGTCAGCGGCAACAGGCTGACCAGCACCCGGCAACCTGACAGGAAGGCGGGCAGTTCCTGTTCGCCGGCATAGGTAGTGATGCCCGGCAACTGTCGCGGGGTGCGGCTCCAGCCCGTCACTGGGAAACCGAGGGCCTGCATGCGGGCCACCACGGCTTGGCCCAGCTGGCCCAGTCCGAGCACGCCAACCGTCCAATCCTGCTTGTCCGGCAGGTTTTGCGGATGCCAGCCGGTAGCCCGGTGATAGCCGAAATAACCGTAGAACCAGCCCAGTAGGTGATGGGTGACATAGTCCGCCATCTGCTCGCCCATGCCGGAGTCTTCCAGCCGTATCAACGGCCAGCGCGGCGGAATGTGGGGGAGCAGGGCATCCACGCCGGCGCCGAGTGCGAAGACGGCTTTCAGCCGCGTCTGGCCGTCGAAGAAGGCGGCGGGTGGCTTCCAGACCAACGCATAGTCGGCGGCCACCGGTTCATCCTGCCAGACATGGAAGCGGGCGGCCGGCAGCAAGCGGGCAAATTCCGCCCGCCAGGCATCCGGGGCGTCGCTGCTGCTGTAGAACAGGAGGTCCATCAAACGGGCTTCCGCATCACGTTGCCCAGCCAGGCGGACAGGTCGACGATTTCCTCCCAGCAGACCGAATGCGGCATCGGGTAGGTATTCCAGGTCAGCGGGTAGCCCCAGTTTTCCACTTGGCGGCGGGCGGTGTCGCCGAGGGTGAAGTTGACCACCGGATCGGCCGTGCCATGTCCGGCGAACACCGGCGTCTTGGCGTTGGCCGCGTGACGCATGCCGGAGAGCATGCCGATGTGTGGCAGATAGGTGGATAGCGCGACGATGCCGGCCAGCGGCACGTCCAGCGTCAGCCCGACGTGGTAGGCGAGCACGCCGCCTTGCGAGAAGCCGCCCAGCACGAGGTGTTCGGACGGGATGCCGCGGTCGATCTCGTGCTGTATCAGTTCGCGGATCTGGGCGGCGGATTCCAGGATGCCGGCCTCGTCGACCGTGCGGTGCAGGTCGGAGAAATCCAGGATGTCGTACCAGGCCCGCATCGCGAAGCCATTGTTGATGGTGATCGGCCGAACCGGCGCATGCGGGAACACGAAGCGCGCCGACAGGCCGGGCGGCAGCTTGAGCTCTTCGACGAAGGGCTCGAAATCATGGCCGTCGGCGCCCAGGCCGTGCAGCCAGATGATGCTGTGGGTCGGATGATCGCCCAGCAGTCGTTCGACGCGGGCCAGTCCGGGCGTTGCGGTAGTGCTCATGGCAGGGTGATTCCGTTGCGGTGTAGACGGTCGATGTCGGGATACCGGAAGCAGCCAGTCTCATGGTCGTTGACCACGCCGGTGGCTTGCAGGTACGCATAGATGATGGTGCTGCCAACGAACTTGAAGCCCCGCTTGGCGAGCACCTTGGAAATCTGGTCGGACAGCTGTGTGGAGGCGGGCGCCTGCCGGTAGCTGGCGAGCGCATTGTTCACCGGCTTGCCGTCGACGAAGCCCCACAGCCAGCGGGCGAAGCTGCCGTGCTCGGCCTGCAGGTCCAGGAAGGCCTTGGCATTGGTGACCGCGGATTGCACCTTCAGGCGGTTACGGACGATGCCGGGGTTGGCCAGTAGCGCTTCGACGCGGTC
>CBIHQA010000730.1:0-1878 GCA_966211475.1 uncultured Neisseriales bacterium | reverse complement strand
CCCACTGACAGGTCGATCTGCCGCGCCACGATCAGGTAGACCATGCCGCAGGCCATTACCCCCACCACACAGGTCTGGATCGACAGGTTGTAGAGGTTGCGCGGGGTCAGGAAGATGCCGTCGGTCAACAGCGCGAGGCCCACCCACACCGCCAGCAGCACCAGGACCATGGAGCTGAAGCGGGGGTCGAAGCCCGATTTTTGAAACCAGCTTTGCATTGCCATTGCTCCTGCAAGAATCGGCGTTGCCAGCCGGGCATGCGTCGCACGCCCGGCCGATCACAATGCGATCACATCGCTTCAGGCTGCTGGCAAAGGTGGGAGGCATGGCGTCAGACGGGCGCAAAGCAAGCTTTGCTGGTTTGACGGATGGCAACCCATCCGCAGCCTCCCTGAGACTTTCCCACCCTCCAGCTCCCGCCCTCTGGCGGGAGGGCGGGTTGTCGATGACCCGCAAGCGGGCCATCGGCGTTTGTCAGCAATCTGATGCGACTACATCGTTTGCAGGATTACTTGCAGGCCTTCGGCGCCTTGCCACCTTCCACGCCGGCGCAGACCTGTTGCTTGGTGGTCCAGCCCGCGTCGATCACGTAGCTCAGGTTGGCGGCGGTGATCGGCACCGGCTTCAGGAACACCGACGGGATCGGCAGTTTCTTGGTGCCGCCAGTCCATACCGCCGCGCCCTTCACGGACGACGCCTTGGTGCCCTTGGCCATCGCCACCGCGAACGCGCCGGCTGCTTCGCCCAGCGTGCGGGTGTCCTTGAACACGGTGACGGTCTGGTCGCCGCGCGCCACACGGTTCAGCGCCGCGATGTCCGCATCCTGGCCGGACACCGGCACGCCGGTGAGGTTCTGCGCCTTCATCGCCGCCACCGCGCCGCCGGCGGTGCCGTCGTTGGACGCGACCACCGCATCCACCTTGTTGTTGGTCTTGGTGAGGATCTGCTCCATGTTCTTCTGGGCCACCTCGGGCGACCAGCCCTCGGTGTACTGCTCGCCCACCACCTTGATCTTGCCGGCCTTGATCGCCTTGTCCAGCACTTCCAGCTGGCCCTTGTGCAGGAAATCGGCGTTCGGGTCGGTCGGCGAACCCTTGATGAACACATAGTTGCCGGCCGGCTTCACCTTCAGCACTTCGCGCGCCTGGATGCGGCCCACCTCGATGTTGTCGAAGGTCAGGTACAGCACGCTCGGGTCCTGGATCAGGCGGTCATAGGCCACCACCGGAATGCCTTCCGCCTTGGCCTTCTGCACCGCCGGCAGCACCGCGTCGGCATCGTAGGCCAGCACGATCAGCGCATTGGCGCCACGGGAGATCAGCCCTTCGATATCCGACAACTGCTTTTCGTTGGAAGCCTGCGCATCGGCGCTGATGTACTTGGCGCCCAGTTTTTGCAGCGCGACCTTGATGGCCGCCTCGTCCCGCTTCCAGCGCTCTTCCTGGAAGTTCGACCACGACACGCCCACCACCAGGTCCTTGGCCAGAGCGACACCCTGCGCGCCCAGCAAACCTGCCACCACCAGCACCGACAACGTACGGTTCAGTTTCACTTGTATGTCTCCTCACGGCGCCGCTCGTGCCGGGGCAGCCGTTTTTAGTGTCTCGTTGGTCTTGAAGTGATGTCGATCAATTTAGTTTGATCGACGAACGAACTATATGAATGGTGAAAATGAAAGTCAAGCGGGGGAGGGGGACGGCGGCGATCGTGTTGGAGGAAAGGGCTGCCAAGCTAGCGCTGGCGTATCGACGGGTGGGGAAGACGCTCCGCTTTTCCGCCCTACGGAAGCTTGTTCGGTACAAAGGGGTGAAATTGCCATGAACCCGTAGATCCTATGTTTTCCCGCAACCCCCGTCAGTCAGCATTTGAGGCGAGAAG
>CBIHQA010000729.1:0-1879 GCA_966211475.1 uncultured Neisseriales bacterium | reverse complement strand
AGGCTTCTCGGATCTTGCGGTCAGTCCGGACGGGCAAAAGTTCGCGTTCACCTGGAATGTGCCTCGAGGCACATCGAAAGACACGCACATCTTCGTTGCCAACGTGGATGGCACAGGACTGCATCAGCTCACTGCCCCGCCTGATCCCTCCAGCGCACTGAAGTTTGGTTATGGCAGCCCGGCCTGGTCGCCGGACAGCCGCTGGATCACCGGCGCGCTCTACATGACCGGTTCGGTCGTCGCACCGATCTTTCCGCCGGACCAATCGTTCCCCGGCGTCCCCGGTGGCATCGTCGGCTCGACCGGCTGCGCGACCAACCCGGTTTTTGTGCTTCCAGTGGAAGCCAATCAGGCCGCCATCTCCTGGCCCTCGTTCGACGTCAAGTACGGCATCAAGGTCCGCAATAGCTCGGGCACAGGTGGCCAATGGCTGTCCGCCTGTGGATCGGTTCATTGGGTTGAATGAGTCGGCGCAACACGAAGTTGAGCTTTTCAGCGGCGCCTCTTCAGCCTTGGCTGCGATAGGCACCGCTGCAATGGCGTCTTCGGTGATAGCAGCGTGACGCAGCCACGTCGGGCCGCTCCATAGACGAAGCAAAGACATGCTGGCTGCAGCACAGCCATTGCGTTGGTCAGCGCTTTGCCAACAGCGCGGCCCCAACCCAGGCAAGGACAGCAAGGAGTATCCGCCGCCTCGCCAAGGGCGGTGCCGTTGAGGCAACGACGTGTCATTCGCCAAGGCTTCCCCGGACGTACGCGCCCGCCGAACAAGAAAAAATACTCCTAACTCTGCCGCCGGCAGCGATTTCCCCGAGGGCCACCAATCTGAGGACGGGTCAGCTGCCGCTCCGGCCTCTGCTCAATCGCTGGCCCGACCTTGGGGCTGACCCTAGCTATCGTCCGCACCAGCTTACGAACAAGTCCTGCGACGTCTTTAATTCATTTCTTCGGCTCTGCAAACGTAGGTTGCAGCGGCGAACGGGTTGCAGAGAGGCTCTCCCACCTCGGGCACCTCACAGGCCAGGTGACCACCTTCAGGAGGAGCGGGCACGGGTTGCAGCACGAGTCGGTGGGTGCGCCCACAGCCTCCCGCCGTTGGCTGAGGCACAACGCACGGTGAGGATGGGCCCTCCATGGCGCTTCGGCAGCACGGCTGCAATAAGCGCCCTCGCCCTCTTGCCGAGACATCACGTCCCGGGCTTGCAGGGCCGCGAAGTGATACGCGCGCCTTGCCGTACCAGCTTCAGGCCGAGTCTCCCGTCAATCGAAGGACCACTGGATGAATTCACGCCGATATCCCGCTGCTGCTGTCGCCTTGTCTTTGCTGCTTATCGCAGGTTGTGGTGGAGGCGGCGGGAGCGATGATGCAAGCACGGCGCCTGCAAACGGCAATTCGCCCCCCGAAGTGACAACCTACGGCGATACGAATCTGCCGGGCCGGTTGCTGGTCACGACCTCTGGGCCAGCCTCCTTGTACGACCTGCGAACCGGGCAACCGCTCACCTATCCGACGCCCAGCGACACCGGACACAACTGGACCGTGACCACCGGCGGTGCCGCGCTCTCCAGATTGACCAGCCTTGGCAACGATACGTTCAGCATCGATCTCGTCAGTTCCAGCGATTGGTCACGCGTGGGGGGACCGACGATCATTCGCGGCAAGATCGTGCCGCCCAAGGCCTCGCCGGACGGCAAATACCTGCTGACGTTCTGGCAAGCGCCGGATGATGCGGTCAACGATCCGAACCCGCTGACCGTCTTCGACGTCGCGACCGGCAAGGTGGTCAAGCGCTCGTCGCGCATGTCGACAGAGTATGTGCTGGGCCACCCCGCAGCGTGGCTGCCCGATGGCCGCTACATCTACCTGGCGGGCCGCAAC
>CBIHQA010000728.1:0-1886 GCA_966211475.1 uncultured Neisseriales bacterium | reverse complement strand
ATGTTGCGCGGGACGATACAGGCTCTCGAAGTACAGGCAGCCACTATCGCGACGCTCAAGAACATGGGGGAAAGCTTCACCACCACGTTCCAGTCCGGCGCCGCTGCCTACAACGGTAGCGACAATAGCGCAAATGGCAATAATGACGCTGAGGCGGCTCTTGGGCAGCGTACCAAAAGCAAATCCGGCGCCCCTGAGCCTACCAGCAAGGACGAACAGGATGCGGCCGCCTTGACTGCGCCTATCGTCAATGCGGCTGCATGGTGGAACATGCTGCAAGACCAGTTCAAGCAGGCAGTCGGTTCCGCAATGACTTCAGAAACAATGAATGATAGCCCGGCGCAGAAGAAGGCCAGGCCGAAAGCGAAACCGGAAGCTGCATCGACATCGCCGGCATCCGGTTCCGGTTCGACAACGCGCAAGCGTAAGACAGCGGGTAAGTAAGACGGCGGAAGTGAAGTGAATAAGCCCCGTCATCAAGCAGATGGCGGGGACACTCCTCTTACTGCTTGCGGGCGACAAAGCCTCCAATAATAGTTTCGCCAGTCGTCGCGTTTGACAGCGAGAACGCGGCACCCGTTTCGGTCGGACCGTTAGCAGGCGTGCCAGCACCAAGCACCGGCCCGAAAAAGCGCGCACTGAGTCCGCCGGTAAGCTGACCGCTGGTTGCTGCGCCGGTCGCGTAGTTAGCCACATTGCTGCCGGCTGCACCCAATCCTGCGTTGACCTTGAAGTTTGCCGGAACGGCGTTTGCGGCAACGTCATCTGAAATCGCATTCTGAATCGTGATCACTGCTTGGCGGGTCGAGAAATCGACGGTCATCACAGCTGCAGCACGAAACGGCGTCGTATCGGCGGCAGGATTGCGTACATACCAACCGCGCACGATACCGGAATAAGTTGCCGTGCCGTTCGTGGGTACAGCCGCCGGCGATGTCACATCGCCAAACGAGATGATGCCGCGCCGGTTCTGGTTATGTTCGTTGCGTGCTCCCCATTCGGAGATATTCACGCCATCTTGTGTGACCCAACGCGTGAGATTCGCATAGCGATAACTGAAGTTGTCTATGCCGCGGTAACCCTTGGTGCCGGGGAAGGGGACGCTAATGCCGCTGCCGCCGAGAAGGATCGTCACTGTGTTGTTCGGCCCCGGCGTACCGTTGCCGGCGTGGACATCGCCATCCTCGTGCAAGCGGTCCACCCGCAGGATGTCGGGATTGGTACCGCCGGTGCGCCAGTCGCCGGTTTCCACTTGTGGGCCAACGGTTTCGACCGTGGGGCATGAGCCGGCAGGCACATCCGATCCGCAACGCGAGGGGTTGTTGACACGCGGGAAGTATCGGTTGTTGGCATAGTTGGTTTGCGTTGCCCCCGTGCTCTTAGTGGCGAAGTCGTAGAAGCTCAGGTCGGAACTGGCTGCCAGAGGCCTGAATGTCAGAGCGCCTGTGTTGCTGAGTTCGACGCGCCCCTGGGTCGGGAGGAAGGTCTCGATGATCTGCGGCCGTTCGTTCTGGCCGTCCCAACTGATGCCGAGATTGCTAAGCAATAGGGCGGGGTTCGATGCCACGCCGTTGTTGTCTTTCGCTATTCGCATTTCGGCTGTGCCGCCAGAGGTCAGCGTGAACCCGGAAGCTGTCGTCACGTCGAGAATTGGCGTGGCGAGATCGCTGGTGGATTTGCCATATACCTGTACGCCCGAATTCGTCAACGCAATGCCATTGTCCGTGCGGATGATGCTCGTGCCGCTGCATTGATAGTTCGCACCATCGGCGCACGACATCGTCATCGGGGCGCTCGCTGGTCCTGCGGCGGGAGGCGCTACGAGCTGACTGCCGGATGCGGTGGGAGTGCCGCTGCTTGTGCCGGCAGTGGAGGCGTTTGCTCCG
>CBIHQA010000727.1:0-1894 GCA_966211475.1 uncultured Neisseriales bacterium | reverse complement strand
CTGGCACGCAAACACGGGCTGCCGGTGCTGCTGCACGTGCGGCGCTCGCAGGATGTGCTGCTGAAATGGCTGCGCCGCATCCCGGTGCCGGGTGGCTTCGCCCATGCCTTCAACGGCAGCCGGCAGCAGGCGGATGAATTCATCAAGCTGGGCTTCAAGCTCGGCTTTGGCGGCGCGATGACCTTCCCCCGTGCGCTGCGCATTCGCGAGCTGGCGACAACGCTGCCGCTGGATTCGCTGGTGCTGGAGACCGATGCGCCGGACATCCCGCCGGAGTGGGATCACAAGGGCCGCAATACGCCGGCTTATCTGCCGCGGATCGGCGCCGTCCTGGCGGAATTGCGGGGGATGCCGGTCGAAGCGGTGGCGGAGGCGACGCGGCGCAATGCCGAGGCGGTGCTGGGGCGGTTGCCGGCTTAGCCGTCATTCTGTTCGCGGATCGCAAATCGTTTCCTGAGGTCAGGACGGCTTCGCCGGCACCAATTCGCCCACCTTGCCGGCCCACACCTTGAAGAAGCCTTCCTGCAGGCTGAATCTCAGCCAGCTTTCCATCGTGCTTTGCCGCAATTGCGGGTAGTTGCGGCTGAGTGCGTCCTGCTTGATGCCCATCGCCAGCTTGCCGCCCTTGTGCGGGCCGGGGCGCGACCGGATGTCCCGGAAGTAGCGCTGCACGCCGACCAGTTCGCGGGCGCTATCGGGTGTCAGGCCGTAGACCAGCCATTGGCGGTTTTTCCCGGCAGGTTCCAGCCCCATCGATTCCGGCCGGCCGGGGAGGATCATCATCGGCAGGCTTTTGTCCACCGGGGTGAATGCACCCGCCTCAGCAGGGTGAACGGAAATCTGGAATTCCGGGGCGGCGGCAGTCCAGTTCTGCACGGAGGCATCGACGTTGACGGCAATGGCGACTTGCGCCGGGTCGGTGTCGAGCAGGGTTTCCGGGTTGAAGCGGGCAAACCGGACCATGGTGGAGAGGGGAACGCCCGCGCAGGCGGAGAGCAGCAGGGGCAGGGCGAGGAGGAGGGACCGGCGTCGCATGACGTTTTCCTAGGTTTCAAGAATATTGGCATTATTGTTTTACAGAAATTTATTGTCAAACTACAATATCGATCAATCGCGGTGAGCTGCACGGCAAACAGGTCGCAAGCCCCCGCCATGACCGACCCGCTTGGAGAGGAACCCATGCCTGACGCCCCGGTTTTCGATGCCCGCAAGATTCGCCGCCTGAGCCTGTTGCTGGCGTGGTCTTGTCTGCTGCTCACCTTGACGATTCCGTTGCTGATCGCCGGTTATTGGTGGTGGTCCGACTCCACCGTGCTGTTGGTGCGGATCGGGGTGCCAGTCGGCGCGGTGAAAGCAGGCTTGGGGTTGCTGCCATGGCAACGGGTAGCCGGGGCGCTGGTGTCGGGTTTGCCGGCCGGGCTGTTCCTGGCGGGGCTGATGCAGGCGCGGCGTTGCTTCCTGCGGTTTGCGGAGGGGGAGTATTTTTCCGCCCGCATCGTGGACGGGCTGCGCCGCTTCGCTGCGCTGGCCTGCGGTTCCGGCGCGGCCGGCTTGCTGGTCCAACCGATGCTGAGCGTGCTGCTGACCGCGTACTACCCGATCGGACAGCGGCAACTGACCGTCGGCATCGGCACGGATGCGCTGTTCACTTTCCTGATCGCCGGCATGGTCTGGCTGATCGCCCGGGTGATGGGCGGGGCGGTGGCGCTGGCCGAAGAAAACGCGCAGTTCGTGTGAGGGGACGGCATGCCCATCGTGGTGCAACTGGACGTGATGCTGGCCCGCCGCAAGGTCAAGTCCAAGGATCTGGCGGAGTTCGTCGGCATCACCGAAGCGAACATGTCGCTGCTGAAGCAGGGCAAGGTGAAGGGGGTGCGGTTCGATACGCTGGAGA
>CBIHQA010000726.1:0-1901 GCA_966211475.1 uncultured Neisseriales bacterium | reverse complement strand
GGACGCCAGTCCTTCTGCATCCCACCGATCTCTCCACAACGCTCTGTCGAGCGCCGCGTGGTCTCCCCGCCGCGCGGCGGGGACGGAAGGGGTGGCGAGAAATCAGAGAAGGCTGCCCGGCATACCGCCCAGGCTCGAATCAGCCCGGCTTTGCCGGGCGCCAGGCGCTCTCCGACTCCCCACCCAACGCCCGCAGCCTTACAGGCTGTAATACATCTGGAACTCGACCGGGTGGGTGGTCATGCGATACAGCTGCACTTCCTCACCCTTCAGCGCCAGGTAAGCGTCGATCCAGTCGTTGCTGAACACGCCGCCGCGGGTCAGGAACTCGCGGTCGTTGTCCAGGTGCTCCAGCGCTTGATCCAGCGAGGCGCACACGGTCGGGATCTTTGCATCTTCTTCCGGCGGCAGGTCGTACAGGTTCTTGTCGGCAGCATCGCCCGGGTGGATCTTGTTCGCCACGCCGTCCAGACCAGCCATCAGCAGGGCGGAGAAGGCCAGGTACGGGTTGGCCAGCGGATCCGGGAAGCGGGTTTCGATACGGCGTGCCTTCGGGTTCGCCACGTACGGGATACGGATCGAGGCGGAACGGTTCTTGGCGGAGTAAGCCAGCTTCACCGGGGCTTCGTAGTGCGGCACCAGACGCTTGTACGAGTTGGTACCCGGGTTGGTGATGGCGTTCAGCGCACGGGCATGCTTGATGATGCCGCCGATGTAGTACAGGGCGAACTCGGACAGGCCGCCGTAGCCGTCACCGGCGAACAGGTTCTTGCCGTCCTTCCACACGGACTGGTGCACGTGCATGCCCGAGCCGTTGTCGCCGACGATCGGCTTCGGCATGAAGGTAGCGGTCTTGCCGTACTGGTGCGCAACGTTCTGCACCACGTACTTCAGGATCTGGGTCCAGTCGGCGCGCTGGGTCAGCGTGCTGAACTTGGTACCGATTTCGCACTGGCCAGCGGTCGCCACTTCGTGGTGGTGCACTTCGACCGGCACGCCCAGCTCTTCCAGGATCAGACACATCTGCGCGCGGATGTCGTGCAGGCTGTCGACCGGCGGGACCGGGAAGTAGCCGCCCTTGACGCCCGGACGGTGGCCCATGTTGCCACCTTCGTATTCCTTGGCGGACGACCAGGCGGCTTCTTCGGAGCCGATCTTGACGAACGTGCCGGACATGTCAGTGCCCCAGGTCACGCTGTCGAAGATGAAGAATTCGGGTTCCGGACCAAAGTAGGCGGTGTCGCCCAGGCCGGAGGCCTTCAGGTAGGCTTCAGCACGCTTGGCGATGGAACGCGGGTCGCGGTCGTAGCCCTTGCCATCGGCCGGCTCGATCACGTCGCATTGCAGGAAGACGGTCGGTTCGTCGAAGAACGGGTCCAGGTGGGCGGTCGCCGCATCCGGGGCCAGCAGCATGTCGGAAGCCTGGATGCCCTTCCAGCCGGCGATCGAGGAGCCGTCGAAGGCGTGGCCACGTTCGAACCATTCTTCGTCCACCACGTGGGCGGGCACGGACACGTGCTGTTCCTTACCACGGGTGTCGGTAAAGCGCAGGTCCACAAACTTGACGTCGTTTTCCTTGATCAGTTTCAACACGTCGGCGACAGCCATTGCATGTTCTCCTAGTTTTCAGCAGTGTTCTTCAACGGTCATTCCGGTGACGGGTTTTGAGTTAGCACGAAGCGTGCCAACCCTGATTTGATGGCCCCGTCAGTCGTACAGGCCCCATTCTCGCGCGTCCTTGCCCGATTTGCGGGCAGGCCGGCGATGATCCTTGCACCAATGCGGTGCGTCATCATGGCGCACGCACCATCCAGGTGCAATGCTCGGCCGTCGGCGCGAGCGGGGTGCGCCGTGCGATAATTGACCGATACCCGATTGGCAGGCAAGGGCGGGCTGACAAG
>CBIHQA010000725.1:0-1907 GCA_966211475.1 uncultured Neisseriales bacterium | reverse complement strand
GCAGCGTAGGCCCGACCTGCGCGGCCAGCACCCCGGCCACGAAGGCACAGAGCGCTGCCAGCAGCGCTGCCACGGTCGGATTCGCCGCCCCGCTCGCCAGCGGCCGGTGGCGCTTCTCCGGATGCTGGGCATCCGCCTCGCGATCGCGCCAGTCATTGACCACATAGACCGCGGAGGACATCAGGCAGAAGGCGACGAAAGCCAGCGCGACCTCATGCACCAGCAGCGCCTTGCCCCAGGCGTGGGCGAACACCAGTCCCATCAGCACGAAGACGTTCTTCAGCCATTGGTGGGGGCGCACGAGGCGAAGGTAGGGGAGCACGTCAGCCGTTATCGTGATTAGAAAAACACCCCGCTTCAGGGGGGTGCGTTCGGGGCAGGTTGGGTTGAGCCCGTCGACGGGCTCAACCCAACCTACAATCTACTGGTAGCCCGGACGCAATTGCGGCCGGGGAGCGGACACCCCGGCCGGCAAAGCCGTCCGGGCTACATGTCCCGACGTTCTACGCTCAGCCCAGCTTCTGCTTCAACAACGCATTCACCTGCGCCGGGTTGGCCTTGCCCTTCGACGCCTTCATCACCTGGCCGACCAGCGCGTTGAACGCCTTTTCCTTACCCGAGCGGTATTCCTCGATCATCGCCGGATTGGCGGCCAGCACCTCATCCACGATGGCTTCGATGGCGCCGGTTTCGGTGATCTGCTTCAGGCCCTTCTTCTCGATCACCGCATCGGCATCGCCCTCACCCGCCCAGATCGCGGCCAGCACGCCCTTGGCGATCTTGCCGGAGACGGTGTTGTCGACGATGCGCTTGAGCAGGCCGGCCAATTGCGCCGGATTCACCGGGCTGTCCTCGATGCCCTTTTCCTCGCGGTTGAGCTGGGCCATCACTTCGCCCAATACCCAGTTCGCTGCCATCTTGGGTTCACCGCCCAAAGCACCGACGGTGTCCTCGAAGTAGGCCGACAGCGCCTTGTTGGTGGTCAACTGACGGGCATCATAGGCAGACAGGCCGTACTGTTCCTCGAAGCGCTGCTTCTTCGCCTCCGGCAGTTCCGGCAGCCCGGCCCTTACCCGCTCGATCCACTCCTCGCTGATCTTCAGCGGCAGCAGGTCCGGGTCCGGGAAGTAACGGTAGTCATGCGCGTCTTCCTTGCTGCGCATCAGCCGCGTCTCGCCGCTGTCCGGGTCGAACAGCACGGTCGCCTGCTGGATCTTGCCGCCGTCTTCCAGCGTCTCGATCTGCCAGCGCACCTCGGATTCGATCGCCTTCTCGACGAAGCGGAAGCTGTTCAGGTTCTTGATCTCGCGACGCGTGCCCAGCTTGTCGCTGCCCTTCGGGCGCACCGACACGTTCACGTCCATGCGGAAGCTGCCTTCCTGCATATTGCCGTCGCAGATGCCCAGCCAGGTCACCAGGCCATGCAGCGCCTTGCCGTAAGCCACGGCTTCGGCGGCCGAGCGGATGTCCGGCTCGGACACGATCTCCAGCAGCGGCGTGCCGGCACGGTTCAGGTCGATGCCCGACATGCCGTGGAAGTCCTCGTGCAGCGACTTGCCGGCGTCTTCTTCCAGGTGCGCGCGGGTCAGCCGCACCGTCTTCTCGGCGTCGCCGACCTGGATGGTGATCGTGCCGCCTTCCACCACCGGCAGCTCGAACTGGCTGATCTGGTAGCCCTTCGGCAGGTCCGGGTAGAAGTAATTCTTGCGGGCGAACACCGAAGTCCGGTTGATCTTGGCGCCAATGGCCAGACCGAACTGGATCGCCTTCTCCACCGCCGCCTTGTTCATCACCGGCAGCACGCCGGGCAGCGCCAAGTCCACCGCATTGGCCTGCGTGTTCGGCTCCGCGCCGAACGCCGTCGAACTACCACTGAAAATCTTCGATTTCGTGCTGAGCTGGGTATG
>CBIHQA010000724.1:0-1912 GCA_966211475.1 uncultured Neisseriales bacterium | reverse complement strand
GGGCAGGCAAAACGGCCGTCGATGGGAATGGACCAGACCTGCTGCGTGGGGCTTTGCCGCAACCAGTCCCCCAGGCGCTCGATGGCCACGGGGCGGTAGTACGCATGGATCACTTCATCCTGCGCATCCACCGTGCCGTTGCCGTCGAGGTCGGCATGAAAGAGCAGGAAGTGCTCGTGGGTGAAGAGCAGCAGGCCCGCCCCGTCGACCGGCGTCTGTCCCAACCGCAGTGGCTGCGCACGGGGCCGCCAGTAGGTGAGCGCCTGATACGGTGTCATGGACGGGCAGGCATGGCCCAGCCGGCGAAGGGCGAACACGACGGCGGTGAGGCAGTTCACTGCCTGGCGCGCATCCGTGTCAGTCTGACGGGCATACAGCCGGTATGGCAGGCCCTGCAAAGGTGACATGGCGGCACCGGCCGCTGTAGGCGGGGCGGCTTGCGCCGCAAGGGCCGTCGTCAGCAGCAGGCTAACCGCCGTTGTAGAGCGGGTAGACCTCTGAAATGCAGTTTTCATCGCTGTTCCCGGAACGGATGCCGCGCAGGTGCAGGCGCAGCACGCGTTGGCGGATGCGTGGGCGGTCTGCCGGAGTCAGGTCGGCTTCGTAGAGGCCTTTGCCCCCGTCCACGAACACATCGGTGCCTTGCTGGCCAAAGTGATCTGACCATTGCGGATCGGCGAGCAATCCGAGTGAACGGAAGCGATCTTGATCGCTCCTCATGGGCCCGTAGGGCATGGCATAGGTGCCGAGCGCCGCTTCGGTGCCCGCCGTGGCATCGACCAGGCTCACGCGCACCTCGTTGGCAGCGCCGAAACGACGGGCCGTGACCCGGGAGCGGGCAGCCCCGTTCAAGATCGCCACGCCTTCGAACGGCTCCGGCAGCCATCCCCCGTCCGGATGCGGTGCGATGGCCACCGCATCCATCTGAAGATCCACCGCAGCATCGCGGCCTCGCCAGCACCAGAAGGTGCGGGGATCGCGATCCGTCAGGGCGCGCACGTTGCCGCGGGCGTTCGACGCAAGGGACGCCACAGGCAAGGAGGCGTTGTACCGGGCCTTGTTCAGCTCAAGCGCTTGCACCTCCTCGGTGAAGTTCCGGTACGGCCCGTTGTCGATGGACAGCATCAAGGGGGGCATGCGGGTGAAATCCGGGTTCTTGATGTCAAGCACCCAACGGTCACCGGTCCGGACGAAGGACCCAAGAGTGGCTGACCGCGACAAGTGCCCCTGCAGGCCCCGCCTGTCCACCTCGATGTGCAGCGTTTTGTCGCCTGGCCCGGCCCAGGCGGCAGCTGGAGAAAAGTCGTACAGCAGTCGCGCCTTGTCAAAGCGGATGCGGGCCGATTTGTTGCTGTCACCCTGGATCTGCGAATAGGCCGCCCGGTACGACATCGTGAGTTCGCGGATCGGGGTCGCCGCAGGAACAGGCACCTCGTAGAACTGATAGGTGGATGCGAAGTCGCCTTCCATCGATTGAATGTCCGCCGGCAGCCGGTGGCTCAACCGTTGTGCCAGGCGGCGCAGCGCCGCGAATTTCGGAATGTCAGCGGCCGGGACCAGACGGGCAGCCACCGGCTGCTCGTTGATGAACGCCTGGAAGCGCTCAACGCACGACTTGCCGTCGTGCTGGTACTGGCACACCACGGGGAAGTACATGATCGCGGGGCGCCTGGCGCCATCGGCTGCGGCACGTTCTGTCACCCTGTAGGTCACCCGGGCGTCGTATGTGGTGGCTCCGAGCCTGAAGGTGAGGTGTTCGTGCTGGAGCTGGAACCGCTGAGAGGGGCTCCAGATGTTGCCCGTGGTGCGAAGCGAACTGTCATACGCGATGCCATTGGCGACTGCGTTGCCCATGGCCAGGGCCCAGGAGGCGGCCAGGCTCCAGGCCTTCCAACGGCGGAGGTTCATCTTC
>CBIHQA010000723.1:0-1914 GCA_966211475.1 uncultured Neisseriales bacterium | reverse complement strand
ACCTGGTCGAGCGTGGCTGCCAATTCAGCATCCTGCCGGTGCAGACGGTTCCGCGGGAAGCGGGTCTGGAGGTCGTGCTCCAGCTGCGCGGCATCGTCACCGAGCAGGATAGCGCGCAGGCCGTCAGTGCCACGGGCGACCAGCACCAGGCCTAGCGAGCTGGCGCCGATGGCGTAGCCGAGCAGGGCGGCGGGCTGGTCCGGCTTGCAGCGCTTGCAGGGGCGGAAGCCGGCTTGTTCGGCATCCTCCCGCGTGGGGTGAAAGCGTACGTTCTCCGGCCGGGCGGGGCGGGCGGCGCAGGAGGGGCGGCAGTACACGCCGGTGCTGCGTACCGAGTAGTAGAACTGGCCGTCGGCGCTACTGTCGCGGGCGAGCACGGTGGCCCAGCGCGGGTCGCGTACGGTCAGGTCGGCGGCGATGAGTCGGTCTTGGGGACGCATGATCGGTTCCTTTCCAAGGGGGAGGGGACAGGAACCACTCTATGCCCCGGCTAGGGTAGGGGCATTCCGATACTTGCGGTTTGGATCGGCGTGCCTGTTTCGTGCTCAAGCCCGTCTCCATACCCGCGGCCTACAGTCGTCCCGACGCCACGGATCGTTGTGGCCATATCGTCACCGTGTTATAAATTTTCCGTCGGAAAAGGCAGACTTGGTCTGGTCAGCCCAAGTCCTTTCGGTAACGAAAGCTCTGGTCTTTGGCCTCGCGCACAAGATCCCCACGACGAACACCGGACACGGCAAGTGTCCAGTCGTTCGTCCGTGCGGCTCTCTACTCGGGGAACGCTCCGGTCGAACATCATCGACAAAGGAGCCGTTCATGCCCGCCCATTCTTCCCCTCTCTACGACGTCGTGATTGCCGGAGCCGGCCCTGTCGGCTTGTTGCTCGCTTGCGAATTGCGCCTGCAGGACGTATCCGTCCTGGTGCTGGAGCGCGCCGAAGACCCCCGCACCTCCTTGAAGCGCCTGCCGTTCGGACTGCGCGGCCTGTCGATACCGACGCTGGAAGCCCTTTATCGTCGTGGTTTGCTGGATGAGATCGCAGCCGAGCAGCGTGCGGATGGTTCCGCAGGCAAGACGGCCGCGACCGCGCATTGGCTGCAACAGCCGCGCCGGCCAGCCGGCCATTTTGCGGGCATCCAGTTCTATCAGGACGACGTCGACACCTCGAAGTGGCCGTATCGCCTACCGAATCCGGCCGACACCACCTTGCCTGTCTCACTGGAAATACTTGAAACCATCCTGGCCCGACGGGCGAGCGCGATGGGGGCAGAAATCCTGCGTGGTGTTAGCGTCGACGCGATGCTCGAGGCAGATGAAGAGGTGATCGTTCACGCTGGCGAAGAGACGTTTCGCGGACGCTGGCTGGTCGGCTGCGATGGCGGCCGCAGTGCGGTGCGCAAGGCAGGCGGCTTTGAATTTGTCGGCACCGATCCCGAGTTCACCGGTTATTCCATCGAAGCCGAGATGGCCGACCCGGAAGCGCTTCGCCCCGGCCGGCACTACACGCCGACCGGCATGTACACCTACGTACAGCCCGGCACCATTGCGATGGTGGAGTTCGACGGCGGTGCGTTTCACCGGCAACAGCCGATCACGTTGGCGCATGTGCAGGGCGTATTGCACCGCGTGTCCGGCACAGACGCCACCTTGACAGGCCTTCGGCTCGCCACCACCTGGACGGATCGCGCCTATCAGGCGACGACATATCGCAAAGGACGGGTGCTGCTGGCAGGCGATGCCGCACACATCCATTCGCCCTTGGGCGGCCAGGGGCTCAATCTCGGGCTTGGAGACGCGATGAACCTGGGGTGGAAGCTGGCATCCACGATCCATGGCGACGCGCCGGCCGGTCTACTCGACAGCTACCAGTCAGAGCGGCATCCGGTCGGTGCGCGCGGGCTCGATTGGTCGCCC
>CBIHQA010000722.1:0-1926 GCA_966211475.1 uncultured Neisseriales bacterium | reverse complement strand
GTTGAGCTCGCTGTAATCCTTCTGCTGCGCCTTCTCGATCGCTACCTGCGCCAGATAGTTGCGCAGCACGTACTTCGGATTCACCTGGTTCATCGCCACCGCGCGGGCCGTGTCGTCGCGGGGTTCCTGAGCAAGCCGTGCCCGGTAGCGTTCCAGCCACACATCGAAGGCCGCCACGTCGACAAACAGGTCGCGCACCGCCGGATGCCCGGCCGCCGGATCGCGTTTCACGCCGGACAGTTGCCGCCAGAACAAGGTGAAGTCCACCCGGTTCTGCGCCATCAGCGTCAGCGTGTCGGACAGCAGCCTGTCGTCCTCCGGTTGCGGCTCCGCCAGTCCCAGCTTGGCCGACAGCCGCGACAGGTGCGCCGCCTCGAAGCGCGGAATGTAGCTTTCCAGCGCGGCTACCGCCGCATCACGGTCCTCGATCAGCGGCAGTAGCACGCTCGCCAGCACCTGCAAATTCCACAGCCCGATGCCGGGTTGCCGGTGGTAGGCGTAGCGGCCGGAATGGTCGCTGTGATTGCAGATGTAGCCAGGGTTGAACGCCTCCATGAAGCCAAACGGCCCATAGTCCAGCGTCAGCCCCAGGATGGACATGTTGTCGGTGTTCATCACCCCATGGCAAAAGCCCACCGCCTGCCAGGCCGCCATCAGGTCGGCGGTGCGGTCCACCACCTCCTGCAGCATCGCCAGGTAGGGGTTGGTCGCCTTGCGGCAATGCGGCAGGTCGTGGTCGATCACGTAGTCCGCCAGTTGGCGCAACAGATCGGTCTGACCGCGCGAAAAGAACACCTCGAAGGAGCCGAAGCGCACGAAGCTCGGCGCCATGCGGATCACCACGGCGGCGGTCTCAGTGGTCTCGCGGTAGATCGGCGCATCGCTGCCCGCCACCGACAGCGCCCGGGTGGTCGGAATGCCCAGCGCCGCCATCGCCTCCGAGCACAGATATTCCCGGATCGACGACCGCAGCACCGCCCGACCATCCCCCATGCGGGAGTAGGGCGTCAGGCCGGCACCCTTCCATTGCAGCTCCCAATGCTCGCCGCGCGCATTGGTGGTCGACCCGATCAGGATCGCCCGGCCATCGCCCAGTTGCGGCACGAACACCCCGAACTGATGCCCGCAGTACAGCGCGGAGACCGGCTTGGCCCAAGGCGGCAGACGGTTGCCGATGGCGAAGTCGGTGAAGTCCGGTGTGCCGAACACCGCCGGATCCAGGTCGATCAGTCGTGCGGCATCCGCGTTGGCATGTACCAGGTAGGGGTCGGGCAGTGGCGTCGGTGGCTGGACGCTATAGAAATCGTCCGGCAGCGCGGCGAAGCGGTTGACTGCGGGAAGCGCGTCGAGCGGCGAGAGGGACGTAGCAGGGGTGCGGGTATCCATATAGTTGAGTAGTTTACTCGGTCTTTAGGTTCCCGGACCAGGGATGCAGCTCAGTCGAGCATCGGCCGTTGCAGTCGATAGCGGATACGCCCTAGCTGTTGGCCATACATGTCGAGGGCGGGGGCCACTTCCGCATCTTCGCGAAAGCCCAGCTTCTCCGCGACGCGGCGGCTGGCGAGGTTGTGGGGCAGCACATCCAGATACAGGCTTTGTCGCGCTAACACCTGCCAAGCAAGGTCGAGCACCGCATGCCCGGCCCGGGTCACTATCCCGCGTCCCTGACCATGCGTGCCCAGCCAGTAAGCCAGCTCGGCATCCATCGGTGCGGCACCGGCCAAGTCCAGGCCGATCAAGCCCGCGGCTTCGCCTTCCAAAACCAGCGAAAAATAGAAGGCTTCTCCTCGATCCCAGCGTTCGATCAGGCTCGCCATGCTTTGTGCGCAAGCGCTTTGCGTCGGGATTCCATCCAGCCAGGAAAGGGTGCGGCGGAACACGTGCCGGTCTCGCTCGACCACGCGCCACAGCGATAGCACGTGGTCG
>CBIHQA010000721.1:0-1931 GCA_966211475.1 uncultured Neisseriales bacterium | reverse complement strand
TGCCCGCTCATCTCGCCGGCCAGCGGTGCACCGGTTTCCTTGAGCTTGGCCTTCATGAAGGAGTGGCCTGTGCGCCACATCAGCGGCTTGCCGCCGTGCTCGGCGATCCACTGTGGCAGCAGGCCGCTGGATTTCACGTCGAAGATGATTTCCGACCCCGGGTTGCGCTCCAGCACGTCGGCGGCGAACAGCATCATCTGACGGTCCGGGTAGATGATCTGGCCGGACTTGGTGACCACGCCCAAGCGGTCGCCGTCGCCGTCGAAGGCAAGGCCCAGCTCGGAGTCGGTCTTGCTGAGCGCGTCGATCACGTCGACCAGGTTTTCCGGCTTGGCCGGGTCCGGATGGTGGTTGGGGAAGGTGCCGTCCACTTCGCAGAACAGCTGGCGCACGCGGCAACCCAGGCGGCGGTACAGCACCGGCGCGAAGGCGCCCGGCACGCCGTTGCCGCAATCCACCACGATGTTCATCGGGCGGGCCAGCTTGATGTCGGCGGTGATGCGGTCGTAGTAATCCTCCACGACGTCGGCTTCGCGGTAGCCGCCTTCGCCGGTGGCCAGCTTGCCCTTTTCCAGCCGCTTGCGCAGGCCCTGGATCATGTCGCCGGCCAGCGTCTCGCCGCCCAGCATCATCTTCAGGCCGTTGTATTCCGGCGGGTTGTGGCTGCCGGTGATCATCACCGCGGAATAAGTCTCCAGGTGATAGGCGGCGAAGTAGGCCATCGGCGTCGCCACCCGGCCAACGTTGATCACGTCGATGCCGGCGGCGCGGATACCGGTGGACAGCGCTTCGGCGAATTCGGGGCCGGACAGCCGGCCATCAAAGCCGATCACGATGGCTTTCACGTCGCGGTCACGGGCTTCTGAGCCAATGGCCTGGCCGATGTCGTGGACGATATCGGCGGTGAGGGTTTTGCCTACCACGCCACGAATATCGTAGGCCTTGAAGATGTCTGCGGGGTACTTTGACGTATTTGCCATCGGTGAGGCTCCTGTTACTCAAATTCCCGTGTGTCCGTCTGCCGCTTGTCACAGGTGCACAGGGCGCGCCGGGCGTCAGCTCGTCAGCGCGCGTTGCAAGGCACCGGCTTCGGTCTCGAAGAACCGGAACAAGCGGTGCGGCAGCCAGTTATTGTCCATGTTCCAGGGCGCACCATTCAGAAACCCGGCATGCCCGCCGTGCGCAGGGTAATCCAAGCGCACACACCGCGCTACCTCGTCGGCATGTGGCAGACAGGTTGCAGGGATGAACGGGTCGTTGCGCGCATTCAGAACCAGCGTCGGCACCTTCACGTGCCGGAGCCAGGGCTTGCTGCTGGCGCGCGCCCAGTAGTCGTCCACGCCGGCAAAACCGTGCATGGGCGCAGTGAATCTGTCGTCGAACTCGCGCATGGTGCGAACCAGACGCAGCGGTTCGGTCGGAATTCTTGCGCCGAGTTCCGGATGCAAACGTAATTTTTCCAGCGCCTTCGGTTTGAGGGTGCGCAGGAACTCACGGGTGTAGAACACGCGGTTGAGGCCGCGATCCAACTGGGCGCCAGACGCAGTCAGATCGAGGGGCACCGATATCCCGGCCGCAGCGGTGACTAACCGGGCCGCGTCGCTGGCCCGCTCGCCCAGCCATTTCAACATCGCGTTGCCGCCCAGCGACACCCCTGCCACATAGAACGCACCGTCCGGGCGCAGTTCCCGGATACGGCTCAGCATCCAGCCGATCTCGATGCTGTCGCCGGCATGGTAGGCACGCGCCAGCCGGTTGGTCCGTCCGCCGCAACCGCGGAAATGCGGCACCACCACCTGCCAGTTGCGGTCTGCCGCCGCAGCGGCCAAATGGCGGGCATAGTGACTGCCACTGCTGCCTTCAAGGCCATGAAACAGCACCAGGGTGGCGGCGGTGGCTGTCGAAAGGGGCAGTAGGCTGTCCACCACCAC
>CBIHQA010000720.1:0-1934 GCA_966211475.1 uncultured Neisseriales bacterium | reverse complement strand
CGACCGGCCACCTGATCATTGCCGGCGAACTGCTGCACTTCCTGGACAAGGAAAAACGCGACGTCTTCGAGATCGTCATCCAGCTCGGCGCCATCCTGGCCGTCTGCTGGGAATACCGTGGCAAGATCGGCCAGGTGATCTCCCAACTGCCGAGCGAACGCCGCGCGCAGCGCTTCGCGATGAACCTGGGCATCGCCTTCCTGCCGGCCGCCGTGATCGGCCTGCTGTTCATCAAGAAGATCAAGTTCTACCTGTTCAACCCGGTCTCGGTGGCGCTCGCCTTCATCATCGGGGGCGTGGTGATCCTGTGGGCGGAACGCCGCCAGCACCGCGTCGAGGTGCGCGAGGTGGACGACATGGATTGGCGCCACGCGCTGAAGATCGGCCTGGTGCAAACCATCGCGCTGATCCCGGGCACCAGCCGCTCTGGCGCCACCATCATCGGCGGCCTGCTGTTCGGCCTGTCGCGCAAGGCGGCCACCGAGTTCTCGTTCTTCCTGGCGATCCCGACCATGTTCGCCGCCACGCTGTACGACCTGTACAAGCACCGCGCGGGCTTGTCGTCCGACGATACGATCCTGTTCGCGATCGGTTTCGTGGCGGCCTTCATCTCCGCCTTCATCGCTGTACGGGCGCTGCTGCGTTACATCACCCGTCACGACTTCACCGCCTTTGCCTGGTATCGCATCGTGTTCGGCCTGGTGGTGCTGATCACCGCCTACACCGGCATGGTGAACTGGTCGGCCTAAGCCCCACGAGGTGACGGTGTGGCATTGCTCGACACGCTCCGGCAACGCGCCCGTCACCTCAAGACCGACGTCCTCGCACTCTATCTGGCGGCCCGACATCCGCGCACGCCGTGGTATGCCCGGCTGCTGGTGGCAGCGGTGGTCGCCTACGCACTCAGCCCCATCGACCTGATCCCGGATTTCATCCCGGTGCTCGGCTACCTGGACGACCTGATCCTGGTGCCGCTGGGCATCGCGCTGGCCATCCGGCTGGTGCCGAACGACGTGATGACCGAGTGCCGCGTCCGCGCCGCCGACACGCTGGCGAAACGTCCGGTCAGCCGGCTGGCGGCGGCGATCATCATCGCAATCTGGGTGGGATTGACGCTGCTGGCTCTGTTCTGGGGATACCGGACCATGCGCCCCGGCTGATCAGCTCCGCTGCTTCTTGTACAGCCCGATCAGCTCGGCCTGAGCCAGGATGTGGCCCTGCATGGCTTGTTCCAGCTGGGCCTTGGTCGGTTCGCCCAGGTCCGGCAGCACGGTATCCAGCGCATACAGCTTGAAGAAGTAACGGTGCTCGCCGATCGGCGGGCAGGGGCCGCCCCAACCGGCGCGCTGCCAGTCATTGGTGCCGCTCGCCGCCTTGCCCGGCAACGACAGCGATGCGCCCTCCACCAATGCGTTGGTTTCCGGACCCAGGTTGTACGCCACCCAGTGCACCCACACCCGCTTGGGCGCCGCCGGGTCAGGCGCATCGGGGTCGTCGACGATCAGCGCATAAGAACGGGTGCCAGCCGGCTCGCCGCTCCAGGCCAGGGGCGGCGACACATCCTCGCCTTCGCAGGTGTAACGAAGCGGCATGCCGCCCCGGTGCTCGAACGCGGACGAGGTAAGTTGCAGGCTCATGGGAGTCTCCTTCGTTGCAAAACGGCGACGCCGCGCGCCGGCAGTCGGTGGACGAAAGACAAAATCGCAGGGAACGCTTGCGCAGCGGAAGAATGATCTGTATAGTTGCTTTCTCTCGGACGCGGGGTGGAGCAGTTGGCAGCTCGTCGGGCTCATAACCCGAAGGTCACAGGTTCGAGTCCTGTCCCCGCAACCAAGTTTCGATGAAAAACCGGCCCACTGGCCGGTTTTTTGTTTTGTGGCGCCCGATTTGCAGCGCCAGCCCGCTACCCCTGCTGTTCCTGCAGATATCTCGCC
>CBIHQA010000719.1:0-1947 GCA_966211475.1 uncultured Neisseriales bacterium | reverse complement strand
GACTGGGGTCGCGGGTCAGCCCTTGCAGATTGGCGATCAGCTGTTCGGAGAAGCGCAGCGCCAGATGCTCGCGTTCGTTGCGGGCCTGGCGGAAGAAGCCGGCGTACTTGTGCGACACGCGCAGCACCTCGTCCAGCGGCTCGCCTTTCTCCAGCACCTGCCCCACCAGGTGGCGGGCGCAGTAGGCGGCGTACAGCAGATCGCCCACCTCCAGGCAATCGACGAAGGCCTGCTCGAGGATCGGCAAGGTGCTGCCGATCGGTTGGCGCCAGAAGTGGATGTAGGCCGCGTGCAGGTAGTGCAGCGGCCCTTTCAGGCGGGTATCACGGAATTTCTCGTTGAGCTGCAGCGACAATTGGCCGAAGGCATAGCCCGCCTCGATCTCGCCGAACACCGACACCAGCAGCCGGCCATAGCGGTTGTAGGCAAAACAGGATGCCTCGGTATTGCCATGGATCAGCGCGGCATTCACCGCCTTCAGGATCACCAGCGGCGACAGGCGTGGCCGCACCGAATAGGCTGGGGGCATTGCGTCGCTCAGCAGCCCGATCAGCGCCCGTGCGTCCGGATCGGTCGCCACCGGGGCATTCACCAGTTGCGCGATGGAACGGCCGGCCAGGTTGTGCTGGATGTCGCGGTATTCCTGCGCGAAGGCGGCTTCGATCGCCTCGTCCGTTTCCGGGAACCGCACGCCGAACAGCTCCAGCGCTTCCAGCACGGTCACCAGCGCCTCGTCCGACCCGCCGGCGACCAGGTAGAGCTTCACCCGCTGGCTGTAGACCTGTGCCCGGTCGACGTTGGAGCGGCAATGGCCAAGCGTCAGGTTGAACAGGGCATCAGCCTGCTGGAACTGCCCGGCCAGGAACTCGCACTCCGCCAGATCCAGGTAAAGCGCGAAGGTCTCGGCATAGCCGGTGTGCCAGGCATCCTCCGGCAACAGTGCGGTGGCCTGATCGAGATAAGTGCGGGCCGAGGTGTAGGCAATCGCGCCCTTGGCCTTGCGGCCGGCCACGGCGTTGTAGCGGCAAATCGCCCCCCGCTCGACGGGGTCGGTGACCAGCGCCACACCGCGGTTGAACTGGTTCACCACATCGAAGATCAGCTCTTCGACTTCGTCCTCCGGGCGGTCGGACACCAGCAGACGGCCGATGTGCAGGTGCATCGCTGGCCGCTCGTCGACCGGAATCAGCGCGTAGGCTGCTTCCTGGATGCGGTCGTGCAGAAACTTGACCTGGCTGCCGAAGCGCAGCAGGTAGCCCGCGCGCACCGCCTCCCACAGGTCCTCCAGAGTGTCGTCCTCGCTGCCGCCGCTGACCCGCGCCAGCGTGGCCAGGTCGCCGCTGTTGCCCAGACAGGCGAGCTGGCGCAGCACTTGGCGGGTGCGTTCGGACAATTTGGCGAGCTTGCCCACCATCAGGTCGACCACGTTGTCGGTAAAGCCCTTAGCGTGGATGCGGGCCAGGTCCCAGGTCCAGCCAGCCGCCGGCTCGAAGATCAGCAGCGACTCATCCGGCAGCGCGGTGAGGAACTGGATCGAAAAGAACGGATTGCCCGCCGTCTTCTCGAACACCAGATCGGCCAGCGGCGCCACATAGCCGTCACCACAGGCCAGTGCGTCCGCCACCAGCCGGCCGGTGTCGGCACGCGACAGCGGGGCCAGCACGATGTCCGACACCCGGGCGTCCGTCTTGCGGATGGCGTCGATCGTCAGCAGCAGCGGATGGGCCGGGTCGACCTCGTTGTCGCGGTAGGCGCCGATCAGCAGCAGGTGGCGCACCTCGGGATGGGTACACAGGTACTCCAGCAGCTTGAGGCTCGCCGCATCCAGCCACTGCAGGTCGTCGAGGAACAGCACCAGCGGGTGTTCGGCCCGTGCCACCGTCCCCAGGAAACGCTGGAACAGCGCCTGGAAGCGGTTCTGCGCCTCGGTGGGCGGCAGCGCCGGCA
>CBIHQA010000718.1:0-1952 GCA_966211475.1 uncultured Neisseriales bacterium | reverse complement strand
GCGATGACGACCGCGTTGTCGCCGCCGAGCAGGATGTCGATCATGATGATCTGGCCAACGGCGATCCAGAAATCGACGTGCATGAACTGATCCATCAGGACGGTCCCTTCGAATGCGGCAATCGGAAAGAGCGGGCGCGAGTTTATGCCGCGCCTTGCGGCCTGCAGTTGCGGCGATTACATAGCTTGCCCGCGTGGCCAGAATCGGGATAGGGGAGCCACGAACGTCGCGGCTGCCCCTCCCACACCACCTGGCATGCGGGTCCGCACCAGGCGGTTCGAGAAGTTGAGGTCAGGACAAGCGCGGCACGCCGATGCGGTCGAAGTAGGCGATCGGCAGGCAGCGGTGCAAGCTCATAGCACTGTTGCGCCACCAGCGTGAGGCATTCGCGGCGACAAGTGCCGCGTGGTGGACCGACGCGCCCAGCCGGCGCATTTCCCGGAAGACCGTTGGTCCACGCCGCCATTGCTTGAGCTGCAAGGCCCGCAGGCGGTGGCGCAGCCATTGGTCGAGTTCGCGCATGACCCCGGGGGTCTGCGCTAATCGGAAGTAAGCCTTCCAGCCTGGCACATAGTCCTGCAGGTCCGCAGCGATCTGTTCCAGGCTGCGACCGCGCGTGCGTCTGGTCAGCTGCCGGATGCGCTCACGCAGCCGGCTCACCGCCTGTGACGCTACTGCCCGCCGGACCTCGCCTCGCGGTGCGGCCCAGAAGCAGTAGCCCAGGAACTTGCGTCCCCACACCGGCGCCACCGCTGTCTTCGCTTCGTTGACCGTCAAGCTCAACTTCGCGTAGCAGCGGCGCAGCATCTGCAGCACCCGCTCACCCGCCCGCCGGCTCCTGACGTAGACGTTGCAGTCGTCGGCATAACGCACGAAGCGGTGGCCCCGGCGCTCCAACTCTCGATCCACTTCGTCCAGCAGCACGTTGGCCAGCAACGGGCTCAAGGGACCGCCTTGCGGCGTGCCCTCGTGTCGCTCGATGCTCACCCCGTGCATCAGGATGCCCGCTTGCAGGTACCGGCGAATCAGCCGCAGTACCGCCTTGTCGCCGATCCTCTTGGCCAGCCGGTCCATCAGGATGTCGTGGTTGACGCGGTCGAAGAACTTCTCCAGGTCCACGTCCACCACGGTCCTGTAACCGGCCTGCACGTACTGTTGCGCCTCAAGCACCGCGCCATGCGCGCTTCGCCCCGGCCGGAAGCCATGGCTGTGCGCGCTGAAGCTCGGATCGATCAGCGGCTGCAGCACCTGCAGCAGTGCCTGCTGGATCAGCCGATCCACGACGTTCGGTATTCCCAGTTCACGCGACCCGCCACCCGGTTTCGGTATGCCCACCCGGCGCACCGGTCCTGGCTTGTAGCTGCCATCGAGCAACCGCTGGCGGATCTCGGGCCACGCTGTCTTGAGGTACTCGCCCGTCTCCTGCACCGTGCGTCCATCGACGCCGGCACTGCCCTTGTTGGCCTTGACGCGTTTCCACGCCGCCAACAGGTTCTCCCTGCTCAGCGCCTGCCCCAGCAGGTCGCCAGCTCCCCAGCCCGTCTGTGCGCTCCGCGCCGGTTCGGCTTCGTCGGTCACGGCTTCCTGCGCAGCTTCACCGCGCCTCGCCACCATGCCCCCGGGTCGCCCCGGCTTCTGACGCACTGCCTTGCCAAGCGGATCGTCTCGTGGCTGTCCTTCTCGTTCGGCCCTTCGCCGATTCCCATCGACTACTACGACCTCTGCTGACTTCTCGCTCCGCCTCATCGGCGTCGCCCTTTCAGGCACAAGGCGAGATCTCCCCAAGGTAAGAACGCGATCCTTCACCGCACAACCGCCGCATTTACGTCGCCTGGCCCTTGGCCACAAGAGCTTCGCAGTCACTTGCCTGCTCGCCCTGGCCGGCGCCGCCTCCGATGCGGTTCGTGTACCTCGGCTCACGGTTTACGCTCCACGCTTCCTTCCCACGATCG
>CBIHQA010000717.1:0-1965 GCA_966211475.1 uncultured Neisseriales bacterium | reverse complement strand
TCGGCCGCCAGCGCTACAAGGGCCTGGGCGAGATGAACCCCGAGCAGCTGTGGGAAACCACGATGGACCCGGCCGTGCGCCGCTTGCTGAAGGTGCAGATCGAGGACGCCATCGAGGCCGACCGCGTGTTCACGATGCTGATGGGCGACGAGGTGGAGCCGCGGCGCGACTTCATCGAGAGCAACGCGCTGCGGGCGGCAAATATTGATGTGTAAGAGGGCCGTGGCGTTTGCGCGTTCCGGCGGAACGCCACACGCCGCGTTGCTGCTCTCACGAAAGCTCGGCCATAGCGTTGAAATCCTCCGGCAGCGCTTCTATGGATAACTTGCCTTCCCGAAGACTGCAACGAAAGGCATGACGGTATGCTGGCATACGTATCCTTGAGCTGAATCGATAATACGGAGATGGGTCGTTGAACTCCATGTCCACGACGACGGCTTGGAGGCATTTTTCCTTGTTCAAGCGCTGAAGAAGTGCTTCGAGTCTTGCTCTTTCCCGTGCGCCTTTCTCATCTTGGTACTTGCTATCGAAGTAAGCGATAAAGGCCTTTTCGATGAGTTCACCTTCGCTCTGTACATTGACCTCGTCAATCATCGAGTTCGCTACCAGGAAATGGAATCCAGCGGGCTCGTTCTTCGCCCTGGCAAACGCCTTGAACAGCGAGACATACAGGAAGAAGTCGTGGTCTTCACTGCCAACTCCCTTCACCATGTCCGCATATCCTCGATGATCTCGTCCGAGCGGTCTATCGTGGGGATTTTTGGTCAATCCGACGTAGTGAATCTCCGTCGATTCACCAAAGTCCTCTGCAAGTTCCTGCATGAAGTCGTGAACAGAGATTGTGAACCATTGCGTCTCATCGGCGGTTAAGGTCAGGAACCTTTCGTCAGCCAGCACAGTTAGTTTGCTTCTTTCGGCTATACCGAGCTTGGAAAGATCGCAGCGTAGCCGCAGCCGTCTGGATTCCCGGCCAACAAATACATTGACATGCAGCTTTCGAGAAAAGATGCTTAAGCTCAATGGCTTCCGTACATCGAACCTGATCTTCTTTCGCGCCCCAAACATGTAGATGAAACGCTTTTCGAGTGATTGTTCTACTCGCGTTTTCAATAATTGAAGATATGAGTGGATCGGCTTTATGTCGTTGTAGATGTCACACGTGCCGTCGATAAGATCGAACCAGAAGCAATCGCACTGAACCGGCGATACGTACCAGCTTTTCGGCGCTCTCGCATAGATGTCGTGCGAGTTCAAAGAGCCCAACGTTCCGCGAAGCATACGAACCCTTCCTGATGAGTGATTCGCACAATACGGTTCTGCAAGCTCAATAGATGAGCCAGCCCGCTCAGACCGAGGGCGTCGGTGGTGACGTCTCAGCTGTCCCAGGTGTCGTTCTGAGATCCGCAGGGCACGAACTCTGCGCTCAGTTGCGGGTTGTTCAGTGCCGCGTCTCGTCCCAGGTCCCGAACGTGAGCTGGATCCCGGCCGGGTTCTGATTGGTGGCAGGCCGCGGTGTGGTGGGCGGCGCGCCCAAGTCCAGGTCGAGCGGCGCGGCCGTGGCCGTCCCGCCTTTCGCGGCCGGCTGCTTCATCAGCGTATGTCCATCCCTGGCCGGCGGCTGGTTCTGCAGCGCCTGCAGGGTGAAGCGCAGCATGCGGGCATGGGCTGAATCGCCTTCGCCTTCCATGAGGTCGGCCAGTGCCAGGGCTTGTGCGGCCAGCAATTGGCGGTCACCGTCCCAGCCGGCGCGCAGCAGGTGAATGAACTGGGTGAAGTGCTTCATGGCGCGGGCGGAAGCCGGATCGTGGCCGCTGGTCGGGAGTCGTATCAGACTGTAAGTCTGAGGCTGTGCCTGCGGTTGTGCGCTCCCGCGAGTGGGTGGGCGCCGTGTCATTCTTCGCAGTTCAGGGAGCGACGTCGTCCCAGCTCAGGCCGAAGCGCTGCAGGTACTTTCGCAGGCGATCG
>CBIHQA010000716.1:0-1971 GCA_966211475.1 uncultured Neisseriales bacterium | reverse complement strand
CGACAACTGTTGGGGGGCGACGCGCCTTCCGCCATGGATCGTCGACTGGTCCGCGGGGGGGGGCACGGGGTCCTTGGCGCATGGCGCTTCGTTTTTCCGCCCTACGGGATTGCAGAACCCCAGGCGCGCTACGCCAACTTTTCCTTCAGGAATTCCATCGACCGCTGCCACGCCAGCTTCGCGGCCGCCGCGTTGTAGCGGGCTTCGTTGGTGTCGTTATGGAAGGCGTGGTTGACGCCTTCGTACATATACAGCCGGTAGTCCACGTGCGCGGCCTTCAGCGCGGCTTCGAAGGCCGGGATGCCGGCGTCGATGCGTTCATCCAGGCCGGCGTAGTGCAACATTAGTGCGGCCTTGATCTTCGGCACGTCGGCGGCAGCCGGCTGCATGCCGTAGAAGGCGACGGCGGTTTTCAGCGTTGGGTCGCCAACCGCCAGCTGATTGGCCATGCCGCCGCCCCAGCAGAAGCCAACGCAGCCGACCTTGCCGTTCGACGACGGGTGTTTTTCCAGGTACGGGATCGCGGCCAGGAAGCGTTGCCGGGTTTCCTCCGCATTGAGCTTTTCGAACAGCTCGCGCGCCTTGTCGGTATCGGCTGGCGTGCCGCCCATCGGGCCCAGTGCATCTGGCGCGAGCGCCAGGAAGCCTTCCAGCGCCGCGCGACGGGCCACGTCCTCGATGTGCGCATTCAACCCACGGTTTTCATGGATGACGATCACCGCCGGCAGGTTCTTCTTGCCCTTGGGGGCGGCCAGATAGGCGCGCATCTTGGTGTCGCCGGCCGGGTATTCGACGTAGCCGGTTTCCAGCCGCGGATCGCCCGCCGGCACCGTCTCCGCCCGGGCGTAGTTGCTCTCCAACATCGGCAGCAGCGTGGCGGCAACGGTGGCGCTGCCTGCCAGGCGGGTGAGCCGGTCCAGGAAGTCGCGGCGGGTCATTGCGGCGGAGTGGATGTAGTGGTCGTACAGCTGAATGTATTTCTGATCCATGCGGACGCTCCAAGACGTTGCCCCGTTCGGGGATGAACCTGTGGGAGTGGCGGCTTGCTTGGACCCTAGGGCCTGCTTGAGGTTGCGGCCCTTTTTGTGTTCACCCGGAAAGCGGTCCACTTTCCGGCGGCGAAGTCTCTGCTGCGTCATCCTCGAGGGTGCGGAACACGAATCGGCATTGTTTTCCGTCGCGCACCATGCATTCCTCGTGACTGACTTCGGCGCCGGTGGCGCGCGCCATTAGCCCCAGGTCGAACGCGCAGACTTCAGGATAGTGCGTCGCGAGTTTGTGGAACACGCAATTTCCGGCAGAAATTTCCGCTTGCGGCACCAGAGTGACGACACGGGCGTTGTAGCCCATCGCTTCCATGCGCCCGGCAAGATGGGCTACCCGCTCGGGGAGCGGCGTGCCCGGCGCCGCCTTTTCGCTATTGCCGACCTGTTCACCGAGTGCCTGCAAGGTTTTGCGCAGGCCGTCGCTGCCGGTCTGCTGACGCAGGGTGTCGAGCAGCAGTTCGGAAAACCAGGAGTATTGGCGGGGAAATGATTCCCGCGCTCGTTCGGTCAGCACATACAGCTGTTGTGGCCGCCCGCCGGAAGGCGTGGTGGAGCCACGCGCGACCAGGCCGTCGCGCTCCAGCGCCGTCAGATGCTGGCGCACGGCATTGATGGCGATGCCCAACCCCTGGCTGAGGCTGTCGACGCTCAGGCCGTCCGGCTGCTGCTGGAGCAGGCCGAGCAATTGCTGCTGACGCTCTCCCAGACCGCTCAACATGATAGGGGCTCCTCAAATTCGTGGGCCTGTGGGATGCAGCAGGCCCTGAATTGAGTGTACGTGCTCATTGACCACTTTGTATGTTTTCAACATTAAAAACATAAAAAAATGTTTAAAGTGTTTTTTCGTTCTAGAATGGAGACCGGGAATCACCCCGATCAACCGGAGACGATCATGAAGACATGGAAAACCTGCGTGATGACGCTG
>CBIHQA010000715.1:0-1973 GCA_966211475.1 uncultured Neisseriales bacterium | reverse complement strand
GGCGACCACAGGCTGTTTGAGTACAGCGATGCCGCCCAGACTCGATTTGGCGTATCACGCTTCTGCGACTACCAAGTCGTTCGCCTTCTTGAGGACGTGCTTGACCTCGCGCCATACGCGCTAGAGCCGATTCCTGAAGAGCTCCGCAGGTACATCGCTCTCGATGAATCTTCAGGTTGGGACCATTTCTGGTCAAAGTGGTGCGCGACGATAGATGAGCGTGATTCCTCAGAGGAGGTCCTGGGTCTGCTGGACGACGCGGGCTCGTGGCTCGGTCGTCGCACACTGGATTCCGGCTACCTCACCCCGTCAACTAACGTCGTCATGTGGTCGGACTCCAATTCCGTTCACATTCAGTGGGACAACCGAGGCAAGTTCCTGGACGGCTGCCAAACTTGGTCCGCTCAATTTGGCGCTTGGAACATGCCTCGTGCGGCATTTAAAGCAGAGGTCCTAGGGTTCCATGGGCGACTGGTTGAACAAATGGCTCAACGAGTCTTGCAAGTTGCCCAAGGTGCTCTTGCTGAGCACATTCGCGTAGACATCGAAGGGCTACGTCGAGAGCAGCAGGTCCGCGAGCGATCCATTGACCGCGCCCTTGAACTGCCAGCACCGCCGACCGATTGGTCCGCGGTAGCTGCCGCAATAAGGGAACTGGAGGCCCGAAGTGCCGGTGTTTCCTCGCATGCGCTGGTACGTGGCGCGGTGCCTTGACTGGCATCAACCTGACTTGGCTGCCCGCTTAAGCTCCGGCAGTTCAGGTTCTTGACGCTAGTCGCAAACATCGTGGCTGTGGAACTTGCCGACCGGCAGCTTTGCGGCAACGAGACCAGGACGGCGGATGTCTCGGGAGGGGCGACTTGAGCCAGTCGTGGCGAGCCGGAGCAGTCGTTCGAGTTGGCGGAGCTGGAGTGCCTCGGCCGAGCGGCTGGTGTCGGCAAAGGCGCAGACGGTGAGGTTGCCACCGATCAACGACCGGTCTAGGTTTGCACTGTCGTTCACGTCCCATGCTGCGAATGGCTCTGACCAGCCTGAAGCGGCAGCACCATCGCAGCGATAGCGGACGTGGGACTCGACGGGGCAAGTTTCTCTCAGTCCTTGCGCCATCCTTCGATGATCCGTCGCGTGCCGCGTTCAATCGCTAGCCAGTGATCAAACAGATCGAGGGAAAAGTTGTAGAAGACTTCTTCTCTCTTGCCGACGTCGACCATGTCGACGATGCAAAGCGGGTTGGGTACCTGATGCGCCGCGGCGCTGCCTGGAATAAGGCCGTGCATGTGAAATAGGCGGCCCTCCGTGGTCCGGCCGATCCATTCAACCCGATCTTGAAAATTGCCGTCCGGCGTGACCCATCGGTAGCCGCTCAGACCGGAGCGAGAGATCCCCGGTCGCGCTTCGATGACACCTGCCGTGTGCAGCCGCTCCATCACCTGCTCCGTTGGCAGGCTGTTGATGTTCTCCACTTTGAAAGTGCGGTAGTTAATTCGCCGCCGATCCCAGAGGTCAACCCAGTTCGTCAAAGAGAAGCCTTCGAGAGTGGGCCAAAAGAAGCTGAGGCCGCCAATGCCGGTACTCGCCGGAAGTTCGAAGTGCTTCGCCCCAGTCGTCGCGTAGGCCTTGAGGTCCGCTTGCGCCTTCGGGCTTAGATAGTTCGCCGGCACTTCATACAGGTGACCGGCGATACGGACGCGTACTGGAGCGGTTGTGAAGCCGCGCTCCACCATGCTAGCCATTTCGACGAGTGACGCGCGCACCTTTTCCGGCATGTGCTGCTCGGCGAAAGAACGCGCATGGGCGACCGTTGGAGAGTCGCTCGTGGAGTTAGTGGGTGCAAATTGTTCCCTTCGTCCGCATCCGGTCATGGCGACCGCGGCGCACCCAACACCGAAGCTTCGCCGGGTAATGCCAGTCACGTGGCTGATCGGGCAGTTCGCTGTTCCTAAAATCACCATGGCGAAGGGATGTTAATGAAA
>CBIHQA010000714.1:0-1973 GCA_966211475.1 uncultured Neisseriales bacterium | reverse complement strand
CGAGGAGCCGGGTTTTGCCCGTTTACGGACGGGGTTTCGGCGAGGACTGTCTGAGTCCCGCAGGGGCGAGTTCCGCAGCCGCCGGCCGGAAACGGGCAAAACACGGGTAGCCCGAAGGGCCGACGACTCGGGGTCGCCTTCTTTTGCTTACTTTTCTTGGCGAAGCAAGAAAAGGAAGTCGGCCGCGGGACGAACTCCCGCTCTAAAAAGCTTTTGGTTGCGCGGTAGCGCTAAATCCCAGAAACAACCGGAACCCTTCCGCATGCCCGCTCCCGACTACCTCTACCGCACCATCGCCCACCGCCTGATGGCCCAAATCGACGCTGGTGTCTTCGCCCCCGGCCAACGCCTGCCCTCCATCCGCCAACTCATGGCCCAGGAGGGCATCAGCCTCTCCACCGCCAACCTCGCCGTCGCCTGGCTCGAACGCCACGGCTACCTGCTCGCCAAGCCACGTTCCGGCTACTACGTGCCGCTGCAACGTCGCCCCCGGTTGCGCGAACCCGACGCCACCCGCACCGCTCTGCCCGACCAACCCGTGCAGATCAATCGCCTGGTCGCCGACGTCAACCTGGCCAGCCAGACCGCCGACCTGGTGCCGCTCGGCGCCGCCGTCGTCAACACCGCCCTGCTGCCGGTCAAGGAGCTCAACCAGACCCTTGCCGACGTCGCCCGCACCCGCCGCGCCGACTGCAGCCGCTACGCGCTGCCCCCCGGCGACCCCGAACTGCGCCGCCAGATTGCCCTGCTCAGCCGCGACTGGGGCTGCGACCTCACGCCCGACGACATCGTCGTCACCGCCGGCGACACCGACGCGCTGGAACTCGCGCTGCGCACCGTCGCCCGCCCCGGCGACCGCATCGCCATCGAATCGCCCACCTATTTCGGTATCCTGCAGACCATCGAGAACCTCGGCATGCAGGCGCTGGAAATCGCCACCCACCCCCGCACCGGGCTGGACGTGGACGAACTGATCCGCGCCACCGAAACCAACCCGGTGGCCGCCGTGGTGCTCAACCCGACCTTCCACAACCCCTTCGGCTGCTGCATGCCGGACGAGGCAAAAGCCCGGCTGGTCGCCTGGGTCACCGCGCAACGCCTGCCGCTGATCGAGGACGACGTGTTCGGCGACCTCTACGACGGTCCGCAGCGGCCCCGCCCCTGCCAAGCCTTCGACACGGCGGGCTGGGTGCTGACCTGCTCCTCGTTCTCCAAGACCCTGGCGCCCGGCTACCGCATCGGCTGGTGCGTGCCGGGTCGCTTCCGTGACGACCTGATCCGCCTGCAATTCAGCCGCGTGCTCGCCGTCAGCGCCCCACCACAGCTCGCCATCGCCGACTACCTGGGCGGCCGCGGCTACCCCCGCCACCTGAAGACCCTGCGGGAACGCTTCACCCGCCAGAAAACCGAAGCCGCCTCGGCCATCGCCCGACACTTCCCCGCCGGCACCCGCGTCACCAACCCGGCTGGCGGCTTCCTGTTCTGGCTGGAACTCCCACCCGGCACCGACGGCTTGGCAATCTACCGGCAGGCGCTCGCCGAAGGGGTCAGCATTGCGCCGGGCGCGATGTTCTCCGCCTCGCGCAGCTTCGACCATTGCCTGCGGCTGGCGGTGGGGTTGCCGTGGAGCGAGAAGGTGGAAGCGGCGATCGGGGTGGTGGGGAGGTTGTGCGAGGTGGGGTAGCGGGGGCGAGCGGATTTCAGGTTGGATGAGATCCTTCATGAAGCCTTGAGCCGAAACCCGACGGCAGGCCGTGGAGACATTGCATTGTTGGGCTTCGCCTATGGCTCAACCCAACCTACGGGGGCCGTCCGGCTCTCGCCTCAACGGCCGCAAACCGCCGTAGGGCACAACAAGCACAGATGGTCGCAAACCACCCGGGCCCCGTCTGAGGAGCCGAATTTGCCCGTTTGCTGTCGGGGTTTCGGCGAGGACTGTCTGAGTCCCGCAGGGGCGAGTTCCGCAGCCGCCG
>CBIHQA010000713.1:0-1977 GCA_966211475.1 uncultured Neisseriales bacterium | reverse complement strand
ACAACCAGCAGTCGCCTCCGTCTGCCCACCTGGGAAGTGCACTCGGGCTTCCCAGGTTCAGTCATTGCCTTGCTTGCTACCAAGCTGTCAGCGCTCTTCGACTGCCATTCGACCGGGAAGCGCCCTCGCGCTTCCCGCAGCTTCGCTCTGCCATCAATCCAAGGACCCTCTGCGATGAAAATTTTCAGATGCCACCTCTCAGTCAGTTTGATCGCGGGAGGTGTTGACCGATGAGAGCACTGCGCTACATCGCAGCGGTGGGGCTGCTTCCGATGCTGGTCGCCGCGGGCTGCGGCGGTGGTGGTAGCGGTGGTGCTGGCGACGAATCCTCTGCAGCGCCGTCGCCCGGTAACGCTTCGGGCGAAGTCCCAACCTACGGCAACACCAATCTCCCGGGCCGCCTCATCGTGCACATGACGAACGAGCCCGCAAACATCTACGATCTGCGAACCGGACAGGGCACCAAGCTGCCCACGTCGCCCACAGGGGGGAACAGTTGGATCGGCAGCACCGACCCGGAGCTCCTGCTTCGCATGAGCCCCGGTGGCCCCAATGGCGCCCGAATCCTGGAACGCATCCGTACGTCTGACTGGACCCTCGCCGGCAACGCGACTAACCTGCCCGGTCACTTCACTCGCCCCAAGATTTCTCCAGATGGCCGCTACATCCTGACCTTCTGGAATGCTGACGGTGACCCCGAGGAGACGCGCCTGACGATCTTCAGCACGGAGACCGGGAAAATCGTCAAACAGGGTTCGCAACTCGATGGCAGCATCGTCATCTCGACTCCCGCCGCATGGCTGCCCGACGGCCGGTACCTCTACCTGGCCGGGCAGCGTTTATACGAGTCCTCGCCCACCACAAACACCAGCACCCTGAGGGCCACATTGAGCGCCCTTCCGGACAACAGCACCTCCGGCAACGTCATCGATGCAAATTCGCTAGGCACGGAGCTCGACATCAGTCCCGATGGGCAAAAGATTGCATTCGACTGGGACGCCCCCCGCGGTAACGGCTTCACGCGTGAGGCGAACATCTGGGTCGCCCAGGTCGACGGCACCGGCCTGCACCAACTGACGGCCCCATCGAATCCGAGCAGCGGGCTCTCGTTCAACTACGGCAATGCCACTTGGTCTCCAGACAGCAAATGGGTGGCCGCCGGGCTTTACATGAGCGGTGTGACCGTTGCACCCATCTTTCCTCCAGACCAATCCTTTCCTGGCGTTCCTGGAGGGATCATTGGTGCAACCGGCTGCAACGTAAATCCAGTGTTCGTGCTGCCGGCAGATGCCGACAAGGTGGCGATCAGCTGGCCCAGCTATGACGTGAAGTACGGGCTTAAGGTGCGCAACGCTTCAGGCACCGGTGGCCAGTGGCTCTCTGCGTGCTCGACGATCCAGTGGGTGAAGTGAGCGTTGGCACGCAGGCCATGCGGCAACGGCACTTCGACGCCGGCTGACACCCCTGGGGCGGACCCCAGTTAGGGGCGGCCACAGCTGGGCCCGAACCTCCGGTCGCGATACGGTGGCGGCATCTCACTTTCCGAGTTGCCATGCTCCTGTTAACCACCGCGAGCGCCTCGCCCCCGCGCTTCATCCACCTGGATGCGTCCGACGCATCGCCGCCGACTCGGGCGCACGGGTCGATTTCGAGCGTCATGGATTCAGCAAGCCTGAGGCGTGTGAACACGAGCCACGCCGCCCTCGGCTACCTGGTCCGCGCATTCGGCGGCGGCACCGCCCGGCGAGTTGGGGTCCACGGATGTTGAACTGGCTGGGGCACTTGCCATGCCCGTGCGATGCGGGAGCGCGCGATGGCTTCGCGCGGCTGCGGGGCTACCCGCCTTACGAGGCGCCCCATGCGGGGCCACCTGCGGCCTTGACGCTGGCGCAGGCGGAAGACAACCTGGAGCACCTGCGGCTGCACCGCGCTCAACGTCTCGTGCTGCTTGGGGCATGGCTCGATTCCGAGGGCATC
>CBIHQA010000712.1:0-1981 GCA_966211475.1 uncultured Neisseriales bacterium | reverse complement strand
CCCAAACGGGCGCTGGATGCCGGCTCCGGCACCGGCTACGGCGCCGGCCTGCTGCGCACGGCCTACCCGTCGTCCCGGGTGCTGGAACTGGACATCGCCCATAGCATGCTGCTGGCGGCCCGCCGCAAGCTCGGCTGGACAGCTCGCGTGTTCAAATCGCCCTGGCAGATCTGCGGCGACATCGAACGGCTTCCGCTCGGCGATGGTGCCGTGGACATGGTCTGGTCCAACCTGGCCCTGCAGTGGACAAATGACCTGGACGCGGCGTTTGCGGAGATTCACCGTGTACTGGTCCCGGAAGGGCTGTTCATGTTCTCCACCCTCGGTCCCGACACGCTCAAGGAACTGAGGCAGGCGTTTTCCGGTCTGGATGGCGCGACCCACGTCAACCGCTTCATCGACATGCATGACATCGGCGACGGGTTGGTCCGCAACGGCTTCGCCACCCCGGTCATGGACATGGAATACATCACGCTCACCTACGACGACGTCCGCGGCGTCATGCACGACCTGAAGGCCATCGGCGCCCACAATGTCACCCATGGCCGCCCGCACGGCCTGATGGGCAAGGCCCGCTGGCAGCAGGTGGTCGACAACTACGAGCGCCTACGTCGCAATGGCAAGCTGCCGGCGACCTACGAGGTGGTCTACGGCCACGCCTGGAAGCCGGCGCCCAAGCCGTCCAGGGCCCTGGCGGACGGTCGCCAGGTGATCGACTTCGGGCCCAAGGGAAGCCGGCCATGATGGGGCGGGCCTTCTTCGTCACCGGCACCGACACCGAAGTCGGCAAAACGGTGGTCAGCGTGCTACTGATCGGCGCCTTGCGCCGCGCTGGCTATAGCGTGCTGGGGATGAAGCCGGTGGCCAGCGGCTGCCTGCCGTCCGAGGACGGGTTGCGGTCCGAGGATGCGGAAGCGCTGCGCGATGCCGCCAGTTTCGCGGTGGACCGCGCCCTGATGAACCCTTATACCTTCGAGCCTGCCATCTCTCCGCACTTGGCGGCGCGCGACGCCGGCGTCGAAATCGACCTCGTCCACATTGCCGGCCAGCTTGCCCGGCTGCGCCAGCAGGCCGACATGGTGGTGGTGGAAGGGGCGGGCGGCTGGTATGCCCCGCTGACCGATCGTCATGCGATGGCCGACCTTGCCCTGACGCTGCAGCTGCCGGTGGTGCTGGTGGTCGGCATGCGGCTGGGCTGCCTCAATCACGCCATCCTCACCGCCGAAGCCATCCGTGCCCGTGGCTTGCCGCTGGCAGGTTGGGTTGCCAATCGTCTGACCGCCTCGATGGACCGGTTCGACGACAACCTCGCCACCTTGTCTGACCGCCTGGATGCCCCCTGCCTCGGCGTCATCCCCTGCCTGGACAGCGTTCAGGACCCGGCCGACGTGCTCGACGGCCTCGACCTCGATCCCCTCTTCGCAAACTGACTTCCCGTCCGTTTGTCCGCCATCCTGCGATTTGTGCGCTGCGGGATGGCGGGCGAATGGCTATTCGCCCTGGTGACTGCTAAAACGGACAGGCCTTCCAAGGGAATTCCGGAGGCGTGATTGCGTCGAAATTGATGCGATGCAATAGAAAATCTGCGCTTTCTTTGCGCTGGATCAAGGCGGATGCTTGCTTGCCCGCGCAGCGCCGGTTTTGCTACCATCCCCCGCGACACTATGCCGCACCGTGGGGCGCGACGCCCCGAAGAATGCAGTTGTCCGGCCGGAAAGCACTCCTATTCAGATAGATGCCTGCCCGCCGGACCCCGGTCCACAACAAATAATGTCCTGGCAGTGACCAAGAAGATGGGGGTTGCATGATCGTGCATCGCATTACAAGGGCAGCCTGTGCGCTGTCGCTCGCGCTGGCGGCTGGCGCAACCTTCGAAGCCGCGGCCAGGCTGGCCAACTATGCGGGCGGGCTCGTGGTGATGAAGCGCGGGACCGCCACCGTGACCGGCGACGAATTGCGGCAGGCGATCCGCAATTTCCGC
>CBIHQA010000711.1:0-1982 GCA_966211475.1 uncultured Neisseriales bacterium | reverse complement strand
GTTCGACCGGGCAGAAGCGGTTTACCGCCGCTTGCTGGACACCGCCAAGGTGATCGACGCGCGGCGGGCGCTGCTGGACATCTACCAGCAGGAGCGAGAGTGGGCGAAAGCCATCGACATGGCCAGCCACCTCTCCGACGCCTCGCATTCCTTGCAGTATGAGGTGGCCCAGTTCTATTGCGAACTGGCCCATCAGGCGATGTCGTCCTCCCGTTTCGATGAGGCGGATCGCCATCTGGACAACGCACTGGCCGCCCACCGTACTTGCACCCGCGCCAACCTGCTGCGGGGTGAGTTGCGCCTGACGCAAGGCGACGCCCAAGGCGCCATCGATGCCTGGCTGCGGATCGAACAGCAGGATCCGGACTTCCTTGCCCTGGCGGCGCCTCGCCTGCTGGAAGCCTATGCAGCCCTGAACAAGCCGGAAGAGGGTGTGCAACAGTTGCGCGGCCTCTATCACCGTCATCCGTCGCTGGACATGCTGGAACCGCTGCTGGATCGTTTGCTGGCCGATCAGACATTGGAGCCTGCCTACCAGGCCATGCACGACGAAGTCCGCCGGCAGCCGTCACTTCCTGGCCTCGACCGCCTGCTGCAGATGCAACTGCTGGTCGCGCCGCCGGAGCGGCGTGCCGACCTGGAGCAGCTGCGCACTCTGGTCCATCAGTACGCGGACCGGCTGCATGTCTACGGTTGCAATCAGTGCGGTTTCAAGGCGCGCCAGTATTTCTGGCATTGCCCGGGATGCGCCCAGTGGGAAAGCTATCGTCCGCTGCGCGGCGCCGCGACCCTCTAAGATTCAGATACTTACCCGATTCGCAGGACCAAGCATGTCGATCAACAAACGCATCGTCGTCGCCCTCGACTTCGACCAACCGCAACAAGCACTGGACCTCGCCCGGCAGCTCCACCCACAAGCCTGTCGGCTGAAAGTGGGCAAGGAGCTGTTTACCCTGGCCGGACCGAGCTTGGTGGAAGGCCTGCAACGTCAGGGCTTCGAGGTCTTCCTGGACCTGAAATTCCATGACATCCCGAACACCGTGGCGCAAGCCGTGCTGGCTGCGTCGCAGATGGGCGTTTGGATGGTCAACGTCCATGCGCAGGGCGGTCGCCGCATGATGGAAACCGTGGTGGAACGGGTAGCATCCGCCAAGCACCGTCCGCTGCTGATCGCTGTAACCGTGTTGACCAGCATGGCGGCCGAGGACCTGGCCGATATCGGCATCACCGAGTCGCCTGCCGACTACGCCGCCAAGCTCGCCCGGCTGACCGCTGCTAGCGGTTTCGACGGGGTGGTGTGCTCCGCCCAGGAGGCGGGCAGGGTGAAAGCAGACAATGGCAGCCAGTTTCTCACCGTCACGCCGGGCATCCGGCCTGCCAGCAGCGCGGCGGATGACCAGCGCCGCATCATGACCCCGGCACAGGCCGTGGCGGGTGGCGCGGATTACCTGGTGGTGGGGCGCCCGATCACCCGCGCAGCGGATCCGCTGGCTGCACTGGCGGCGATCCGGCAGGAGATCGGTGAGTCGACGTAGGCGGAATCTTACTGGGGGAGGGGCACCGCCCGGAACGGGCGCCGTGGTCGATTTCTCTCGATGAGGTACATCTCTCTACGACGAGATGTCCTTCGCGACCAATGTTGCTCCCACTGTCGAGGTAGGATGCGTCCGCCGTGCTTGACGCATCCTGCCCGGCACCTCATATCCGGGCGGATGCGCGGGCTTCGCAGACTACCCGATCAGGTTGATCTGCTGATATCTGCAACGCGACGCCATCCACGGATGGCGCCGTATCATTGCAGGCCGATTGGTTGGCCGAAGCCGGAGTAGACCGGTCTTCCCTGGCTGTCCACCAGGCGACCGTGAATGACGAATTTCTGTGGTGTCGAGTAGGCCAACAGCTTGCCGTCGGGTGCGACGTAGCCGATGCGCACATACCATTCCCCACTGCTCAGGCCGCTGATCGTGGCGCCCGCGACATCC
>CBIHQA010000710.1:0-1987 GCA_966211475.1 uncultured Neisseriales bacterium | reverse complement strand
TCATAAAGGTCAGCACCTCGCTTTCGGCATCGTCCATCATGGCGGCCAGTTTGGGAAACTTGGCGCGCAGTTGGTCGGCCACGATGCGCCACTGACTGGCGGCCGCTTCCGCCGTTTCCTGCACAAAGATCGTGTTGATCATTGCCAGTACCGCCTGGCGCTGCCCTTTACCGACATGGGCCAAGGCGTTGCGGATAAAGTGGACGCGGCAGCGCTGCCAACTGGTCTTTAAAACCTTGCTGGCAGCTGCCTTAAGCCCTTCATGGGCATCTGAAATCACCAGCTTCACGCCACGCAGACCGCGGCGGGTCAGACTGCGCAGGAAATTTGTCCAGAAAGTTTCGGCCTCGGATGCGCCAGTGGCAATGCCAAGAATCTCGCGTACACCGTCGGTGTTAACGGCAACGGCGATTATCACGGCTACTGACACCACGCGACCACCTTCGCGGGATTTGACGTAGGTGGCATCGATCCAGAGGTAAGGCCAGTCGCCCTCGATGGGGCGGTCCAGAAAGGCGTGAACCCGCTCGTCGATCTCCTCGCACAGTCGTGAAACCTGGCTTTTAGACACGCCGCTCATGCCCATGGCCTTGACTAGCTCATCGACCGAGCGGGTGGAGATGCCCTGGATATAGGCTTCCTGGATCACGGCCGTGAGAGCCTTCTCGGCGGTACGGCGCGGCTCAAGAAAGCCCGGGTAATAGGTACCGCTACGCAGCTTGGGAATCTTGAGCTCTACCTTGCCGGCCCGTGTCTCGTACGCTCGGTCACGGTAGCCGTTGCGGCTGTTAATACGCTCATCAGTGCGCTCGCCGTAAGCAGCCCGGCAAAGTGCCTCGGCATCCATCTCCATGAGACGTTGCAGGGCATGCTGCAGGGTCTGGCGAATGAAATCTGCGTCCGCTCCCTTTTCGGCGAGCTCAGAAAATGCGATAGTGGCGGTGGTCATTGTGGCTTCCTATTGGTTGAGTTGAGTCTTCGCAAACCCAAATTTACCTTAAGAATCACAATGACCGCCCCCTTCAGGCAGCCTTTCTAAACGCCGGTTCCGGCGCAGTCTTCATACACCACTCTGTGGGACACCATCTTACACCGCACCAGCCCGCGATTTTCCGACGTTTTGAGCATCGTCAAACAGCATCAGTAAATTGCAGTATTTGTCTTACTCGCATCACTATCTCGGCACATTCCCCAGACACGACCATCTTTCGCGATCGCGCGTATTTCCAATAAGTAAAGTGAAACACTCTGATTAATCAAAGCAACAGATGCCGGAGGCGCATTCCATGAAAACAACGATAAGCAAAAAGCACAGCGCAAGAAGCTAAACGCAATGGTTGAGTTGAACGTCACCCATATACTTCCCATCAACATTTCACTAACGAGATGTAGGAACCGCGTGTTTCGCGGAAACGATAAATACAAATTTGATGAGCTCGGAGACTCGATATGAAACGTACGACAATTGGCGCTTGCTTACTGGTGTCGCTGGCCGCTTGCGGCTCGGACAACGGCCCCGACAATGCAACGTCGGTAACATCGCCCTCACCCGCCGCCCCGGTCGGCGCTTACGATAGCGCGCTGGTTTTCGACAAGACCAAATATACGTCCATCAACGTCACCATCGATGGCGTCAATACGCCGGTGCGCTGGTACAAGGAAGTGTGCTACGTCGGCAAACCGGTGCTGATGGCCACCACCCAGACGGGCATGTTCGGCAGTACCACCCTGGCCAACCCGCAATGCGGCTACCAGAGCATGAATATCTTCGTCCCCGAAAGCGTCGCGGCCAGCCAGGAAGCCGCCATTTACTTCGCTGTCAACAACTCTGGCTGGATGGCCAGCTATATCAAATCCAGCATCAGCGATGGCGCCACTTATAACAGCAGCACCAGCAACGTGGGTGCCGCGATCAAGGCAGGCTATATCTATATCGACGTCGCCACCCGCGGGCGCGGCATCGTCGCTGCCGACGGTAGCTACCCTG
>CBIHQA010000709.1:0-1991 GCA_966211475.1 uncultured Neisseriales bacterium | reverse complement strand
ACTGGCGCAGCCTCGCCTGGGGCGCGGCCCTGCTGGTGACGTTCAGCGTGCTGCCGTCGTCGTCGTCCGTCGCATTGGCCAGTGCATTCAAGGTGCTGGTGGTGGCGTCCTCGGTGGCGGAACCGCTCACCGTGCCGCTGACCACCGGCGCATCGTTGGTGCCGGTGATGGTGATCGTCTCGGTCTGCGCAACGGTGGCGCCCTGCGCATCTTGCACCAGGTAGCTGACGACGATGGTGGCGTGCTGGCCCATTGCCAGGTGATCGAACGCGGCGTTGGTCGGATCGACGGCGAGTGTGTTGCCGGACAGGCTGACGCCGGCCGGTGCGGTGCCGGAGGGCGCGCCGCCGTTGACCGTGTAGCTGACGTTGGTGATCGATAGGGTGGCGGTTTCGCCATCGTCCACGTCGGAAGCGCCGCTCAGTAGGTTCAGCGTGTAGGAGGCGGCACCTTCGGCGGCGCTAGACGTCAATGCGCTGCTGACCACCGGCGCATCGTTGGTGCCGGTAATGGTGATGGTTTCGCTCTGGGCGACGGTGGCGCCCTGCACATCCTGCACCAGGTAGCTGACGACGATGGTGGCGTGCTGGCCCACTGCCAGGTGATCGAACGCGGCATTGGTCGGATCGACGGCGAGCGTGTTGCCGGACAGGCTGACGCCGGCCGGTGCGGTGCCGGAGGGGGCGCCGCCGTTGACCGTGTAGCTGACGTTGGTGACAGACAGGGTGGCGGTCTCGCCATCGTCAACGTCGGCGGCGCCGGCGAGCAGGTTGACGGTATAGGCCGCGCTGCCTTCGGCGGCGGTCGAGGTCAGGGCGGCGGCGACGGTGGGCGCGTCGTTGGTGCCGGTGATGACCCAGCTGACGGAGGCATTGGTTACGGCGGTGCCATCGCTGACGCCGTAGTTGACGGTGACGGTAGCGGTCTGCCCGGCTGCCAAATGTTGGTAGGCGGCGCTGGCCGGGTCGAGGGTGAAGCTGTGGGTGCCGGCGTCGTAGGTCACACCGGCCGGCAGGCTGCCCGGCACATTGACCACGGAAAGCGTGCTGCCGTGATCGACGTCGGATGCGTTGGCAAGTGCATCCAGCTTGGATTTGGCGCCGTCTTCCACGGCGGTGCCGGCGACGGTGCCGCTGATCACCGGGGCGTCGTTGCGGCCGGCGATCTGCACGGTAGCGGTGGCCCAGCTCAGGGTGCCGTTACCCAGGCGGATCGCGTAGGTGAAGGTGTCGGTCAGGTATTCGCCAGCGGCCAGCGCCTGCAGCGAGGCCTTGAAGGTGTTGCTCCAAGTGGCGGTGTCGTAACCGACCTTGCCGTCCGAGGTGATCCAGATATGGGCGCCGTTGGCGCTGTAGTCAGTACTGACGCTCTCGGCGCGGCCGGTGTCCTGGGTCAGCAGGTCGGCCGGGCGGGTGCCGCCGAGGCTGGCGCCGTCGTCCAGCGAGTACAGGGTCTTGGCGTTGCCGCCCAGGTCGTTGGCCATCACGTCCAGCCAGGTGATGCCGTAGCTGTCTTCGGTCAGCAGCGTCTGCGTGGCGGCGAAATAGTCGTCGACGGCCTGCGGCGTGTTGCCGAAAGAGGTGACGGTACCGGTGGAGGTGGTGGCCATGATGCGATCCTTGATGGGGGGGCTAGCGGTCGCGAGCGGACGGTGTAACAGGTCGGACGAGATCGAGGGAGCCAGGGGCCGGAAGGCGGCAGAAAACAGCAGAGGGCAGGCACAGGCCAGTGCGCGTAGAACGGAGTACGTCGGGATGCAGGCTGGCCATGGATAGGTTCTCGATCACGACAGTGCCGGGGCATCGCGACGCGCCGGACGGTGCACACAATCTAGGGGTCGCAAGCGGAGTCGTCCATTGGACAAAGGTGTGACGTCTAAATGACTGCCAACCTAGCTAGAGAATCGGCATGTAAGCCGCGCCTCTGAAGGGTTTCGATGAGGTGGTTATGCCAAAAGAACTCTCTGAATAGCGAATTGTCATGCGCCGTGT
>CBIHQA010000708.1:0-2004 GCA_966211475.1 uncultured Neisseriales bacterium | reverse complement strand
CGGGGCCGCTACGACCCGGACAACGGCTACCGGGATGTTTACCGGCGGATCTGGAAACGCTGATGGCCAGCCCGCGCCTCCCCCGCCCCTGGCTGATGCGATCGCTCGGCGGACGCTTCGCGCTCGCCATCTCGCTGATGCTGATCCTGGCGATGGCCGGCGGCGGCAGCGCGCTGTATGCCCTGCAACGCTCCAGCAGCACCCTGCAGGAGCTGGCCAGCCAACGCCTGACCCAGATGCAGCAAGGCCAGGACCTCGCCCGCACCGCGATGCTGATTTCCCACTATACGGAAGCGCTACAGAACGCCACCGATGCCGATGACGTCAACCAGACGCAAAGCCAGCTGGGTGCCAGCCTGGAAGCGCTGGACCGGGTGGCGCCCCGCCTGGTTGCCGCCGATGAGCACCCGTCCCGGCTGCTGGACCTGATGCAGACCAGCCAGGATTTCCGCGCGCTGGCGCAGATCGTCGCCCAGTTGCGGCGCAGTGCCCTGCACACCGAACTGGATTACCAACTCGCCGTCGCACAATGGACCTCGGTCCTCACCCAGCCGGACACCCGTTACCAGCCACTGCGAGACCTGTTCATCCGGCTGCAGCAGACCCGACGGCCGGAAGCCATCAGCCAGCTGCGTGAAGAGGCCCTCGCCCTACCCATCCACACCACGCTGACCGCGTCCCTGCGGATGTCGTCGAGCGTAGGGGAAAGCAGCGGCGACCCCTTTGCCCTCCGCCAGACCCTGCTGCGCGAGCAGGCTGCGCTGACCCGCTTTCACGCCCAACTGCAACAGCAAGCACTGAAACTGGTCGACCATGCCGGGATGGTGTCGGATCAACTGACCCGCACCTACCGGGACAAGGTGATGCAACTGGACCAGCAGGCCCGCTGGCAGGAGCGCTGGGCTGCCGCCGCCCTGGTCGGTGCGCTGCTGTCGGCGGTGCTGGTCAGCCGGCTGTTCCTCGGCCGGCATGTGATTGCCCGCCTGCAACGGATCAGCCAGGCGCTGCGGGACGACACGCCGTATCCTGTCCAGCCCCGGGTGGAAGTCAGCGGCCACGACGAAATCGCCGACATGGCGCGCGCGGTCGAACAGTTTCTGGCCGACCGCCGACAGCTCGCACAGACGCGCGCATCGCTGGAAGAAGAGCGTCGACGGCTCGCCGCCATCATCGAACATTCGGCGGACGGCATCGTGGTGGCCGAGGACGGCCGCACCATCCTGCTGAACCCGGCCGCGGAGCAGCTGTTCGCCTGGACGCAGGACGCAGTGGTCGGGCGAAGCGTGTCCGAATGGATTCCGGCGCTGTCCGCTCCCTTGCTCGATCCGGAACTGGATACCCATCCGCGCAGCTACACCGCCCGGCGGCGCGACGGCGTGCCGGTGGATGTTGAAATGACGGTCAGCCACCTCGAGGCCGGCGGGCGGCGCCTGACCATCGCCGTGGTGCGGGACGCATCGGTACGGGTCGAAACCGAGCGGCAGCTCGCTACCGCCCGCGATGCCGCCGAGGCAACCGTGCGCGCGCAGGCTGCCTTCCTGGCCAATATCAGCCACGAAATCCGCACGCCGCTGAATGCCGTGATCGGCCTGACCGAACTGCTACGCAGCCAGTCGGCTACCGACCCGTCCGACTTCCTCGCCAAGATCCACGACGCTTCTCAGCATCTGCTGCGACTGCTGAATGACGTCCTCGACTTCTCCAAGCTGGAAGCCGGCGCGATGACGCTGGAACGGACCGTGTTCTCGCTCCCCGCGCTGATCCAGCAGATTCACGACCTTTATGCGATACGGGCACTGGAGAAGGGCCTGGACCTGTCCGTCGATCTGCCGCCCGACCTGCCGCCTGCCGTCTGGGGGGATTCGCTGCGGCTGGCGCAGGTGCTCGGCAACCTGCTGAGCAACGCCATCAAGTTCACGACCCAGGGCACCGTCCGGCTGACGGTCCTCCGGACGGACATGCCCGACGGCTACCGTTTCGAAGTCAGCGATACCGGCATCGGCA
>CBIHQA010000707.1:0-2011 GCA_966211475.1 uncultured Neisseriales bacterium | reverse complement strand
TCATCCCGGCAGGAACGGCCGTCGTCGTGGGAGGTATCGGTACTCAGCTGGGGCGTAAATTCCCGGTTCTTCCGCGAACCAACCGAACCATCTCGATCCCATATCTGCAGCGCAGCAGTCTTCGAGACTGGGCGGGCGGAATTCAACACATACGACTTCGTGACAAGGCCGGTCGCGATGTAAAAGCCGATCAGGTTGGACACCAGGTCCTCCAGGCTGAAGCTGCTGTCGCCGGAGACCATGCCAAAAGGAAACTTGCCTTGCATGCGCTCGAAGCCCAGGCTCACCTCCATGAAGATCGCGAGCGCGACGGATCGCTTCTGCACTTCGCCCAGGCCATGGCGCACGAGGTATTCGCGCTGGAAATTGCCGCGCACCGAGACGCCGAGGCCCAGCCTCTTTCCCATTTGCTGTGCGGAAACCACTTGAAATCCCGTGGCACCGTCGGCAAATCGAACCGTGGTGTCTTTTCTTGCAGCCAGAGGCATGTTGAGGCCACGCTGCACATTGCCAGGCCCCGGTCCACAGGACTGCCGTCCATGGGGCCAGCCGCACCATGGTGCAGACGCATCCGGCCCCCCCGACTGGATCTGTCGCCACAGGGCCGCAGCCCCTGCATTGGCACGCACCTCGCGCGGATTCATGTGCCCAAGGTCAAGCCAACCCAGATTGCAGGTGTAGACCAACCCGTATTGCTTACCGATGGCTTCGGCACCATCAACAATGTCTTCGCGCTTTGACATTCAGACTCCCCCTGGTTCAGTAGTTTTCAATGAAGCCTAGTTCAACCGATGCGCATGGCTGCCCCTCTGCGATGATCAAGCTGGCCGACAGAAATTCGTCACCGCCACACTCGAACTGGCTGACAGTTCGCGATTCCTCGGTTTCAGTCCGCACCAACTTGCACTGGGTTGGATTCAGTCCAGTGCCATATGCCCTGACAACGTCGTTCGCAGCCGCACGAGTGGAGTAAGACACCTCGATAAAGGGGGCGCTTTCACCGTCACGCCCGCGCCAGCGGTAGATCGGCGCCGCGCACTCCTGGATGATCGGCACCCGCTTGATGGAAGCAGGCAGGCCGAGCAGGTACGAGAGCGACCCGCGGCGGACGTCGTTGGCCTCGAACAAGGACCAAGCCCCCCAGTAGATGGCGCCGACGGCCAGGAGCGCGGTAACCGCGCCGAATCCAAGCCACTTCTTCGACAAACTGATCATTCAGGGTGCGGTGATGCGGGAAGCGGAGATTCTTGTCGTTCTACAGGTGGAGCTGCAGGGGCTGCACGACTGCTTTCGGATGTTACTGGCGGGATGCCACCCGCCTTGCGCGGCATGAAGACGTCGCTCGACGAGATCGCGCGCGGTGAATTCGACCTGGATCGGTTGCGCGCACGCGAAGCCGCCTGCGCCACGAGCGAGGACCTGCGCGAAGGCCAGGCGGCGCTGTCACAGAAGCGGCCGCCGGTGTTCCGCGGCCGCTGATTTCAGACCTTACTTCACCGCCTGCACGTTTTCGCCACGCAGCAGGCGTGGTCCTCGATGTTGGATCATCGTTTCCTTCCGCAATCAACTGATGGGAATGACAACGGATCACATCGGCCGCGGGAAGTCGATGAACAACTGACCTTTGGTGGCCGGCGTAACGCTCGACAGGAATGCTGGAAAGGAACGCGGCTGGCCAAAGCACTCATCCCGGCAGGAACGGCCGTCGTCGTGGGAGGTATCGGTACTCAGCTGGGGCGCAAATTCCCGGTTCTTCCGCGAACCAACCGAACCATTTGGAATCTCGTTGGCACCGCCGCAAATCGAACCGTGGTGTCTTTTCTTGCAGCCACAGGCAGGTTCAAGCCACGTTGTACGTTGCCAGGCCCCGGTCCACAGGACAGTCGTCCATGGGGCCAGCCGCAAACCTCGCGCGGGTTCATGTGCCCGAGGTCAAGCCAACCCAGATTGCAGGTCTAGACCAACCCGTATTGCTTACCGATGGCTTCGGCACCATCAACAATGTCTTCGC
>CBIHQA010000706.1:0-2014 GCA_966211475.1 uncultured Neisseriales bacterium | reverse complement strand
AGGCTACGGTTGTGCTGGTCGCCGACTTGTTCCTCGCGCTCGAAGGTGGCAACCACCATGTGGGGATCGGTCGGATAACGAAGCAGACTCAGGTTGCGCAAAGATAGTTTCAGGCCGGGCTGGGTTTGATCGATGCCTTCCCGGCTGCTGGTCCATGCGGCCCTGTCGAGGGATTTACTGCGGAAATCGTCTGCGTAGTGCGTCAGATAGCGGTGCGCGTCGCGGCTTTCGCGGTCGCGGCGCCAAGCTTCGATTTGGCCAAGCAAGGCTTGGCGGTCACCCGCGACGGCCTTTGGCGCAACCCAGTCGAAACGCTGCCCGATGATCACCGGCGTCACGCCGATCTGCAGGTACTTGGCCAGGGCCAGCAGGTCTGGGTTGGTCAGCGCCACGCAGCCGTTCGACGAATGCGGCGGCCGCGAATAGGTGTCCGACGGGCTACCGTGCAGCCAGATGCCGTGGCCGGTGCGGCCCTGACGGCGGTCCCATTCGTTGGGGTAGTTGATCGGGAAGGCTCCGGCGCCGTAGAGATCCGGCAATTTCTCGTGCGGTAGCTCCGACACCACGAAGTACACGCCGAGCGGTGTACGCTGATCGCCTTCGACGTATTTGTCGAAGCCGTTCTTGCCGATGGTGATGTAGAAGTCGTCGATGCGGCGCGGCGTGCCGTTGTCGTTCTGGTAGACGTAAAGGCGCGAGCGCACCACGTCTACTGCCAGCAGGTAGCGCTGTTCTGGCGCCATCTGCAGCACGGCGGCGGGCACGCGGTCGGCGGGGATGTCGTCGGTGTAGCGCTTGACGCGGACTTCCGCCTCCTGGCGCAGATCGGCCACCACGTCCGGGGTGGCCTCGGGCAACACTTGGCTTGCATCGCCGAAGCTGCGCAGTGGATGGGCGCGGGCCTGTAGCAGGTCGCCGCGGACCAGGTAAGCAAGACGGTAGTTGGGGTGCGTGGCGATCAGCTGGTTGAGCCGGGTTTCGGCTTTCTGGAGCTGCCCGCCGCGGATGTCCTTCAGAACTTCGACGATTTCCCGTTCGGGATGGCCGTCCGGCACGGACGGGGCCGACTCTGCGCGGATTTCGCGGGGCGGAACGCCTTGCGGCGGGAAGGGCAGGCGCAGCGAACCCATCGAGCTGACCGACGCAGCCGGCAGCACGGCAAGCATCATGGCGATGCCGCGTTTGGACAGCAGGCGCGAAGTGATGGGCAAGTGACGCATGATGTCAGGCCAGCGCAAGAACGGGGAGGTCCCGTGCAGCCATTATCGGCCGACGCGTTCTTCGACGATCAACCAGCGGTCGCCGGCCTTGCTGAGCACCAGGGTCTTGCCGGTGGTCGAGTTCAAGGCGTCGGAATGGTAGCGCTGGCTGAACGTCAGGCGGGCGGTGTTGTCGTTCACGAACACCACCTTGGGGTCGAGGATCTCGACCTCGATCTGCTTGGGTGCCGTCAGGCGATCACGGCGTTCGGCCTCCCAGGCCGGGCGGGACATGCCGCGCGGCGGACGGAAACTCTTGTCGTAGAAACCCAGGTAGGCGCTGACCTTCTTGTCGGACCAGGCCTTCGCCCAGCTTTCAGCGGTGCGGACCACGCCCTGTTCGTCCCGCGCCGGTGCGACGGGTTCAGTCTTGGGCTCAGTCTTGACGACCGGCTTGGTGGTCTCGGCCGGTTTGCTGGCAACCGGTTCGACAGGTTTGACCGGCGTGGGCTTGGTTTCCGGCTTCACCGGTTCCGGTTTGACTTCCGGCTTGGCCGGCGCAACCGGTTTGGTTTGGGTGGCCGCCGGACCGGCGAACAGGTCACGGATCAGCGTCAGCTTGGTGCGGGCGGTGTTGTTGCCCTTGTCCAGAGACAGCGCCTTGCCGTAGGCCTGGCTGGCCATTTCGGCGTAGATGTCGCCGAGGTTCTCATGGGCGGTGGCGTAGGACGGATGCGTCTGGATCGCCATTTCCAGCGATTGGCGCGCCTTGTCGTACTGCTTCTGTTGCGCGTACAGCACTGCGAGGGTGTTGT
>CBIHQA010000705.1:0-2033 GCA_966211475.1 uncultured Neisseriales bacterium | reverse complement strand
CCGACAACCACCGCGGCAGCTTCCGCGGGCTGGGGTTCGAGCTGCGCACCGATGCCTACGGCGCCATCCGCGCCGGTGCCGGCGTGGTGCTGAGCACCTACGGCCAGGACTTGAGCGAACCCGCCGGCGACCTGGTGCCGGCCATGGCGCTGGCCAAGCAGCTGGAGAAGCTGGGGCAGGTGATGAGCAACGCCGCCGGCCAGCACGAGACGGTGAAGCTTGCGGGGGACATCGGCAGCCACCTGCCCAGCAAGAGCTTCATCGACCAGGATGCGGCGCCGTTCAAGGCGATGCGCATCGCGGTGTCCGGCATGGTCGACGAGCAGGCCCCGCACCAGGCCACTGTCGACGCCGTGTCCAAGAACATCAGCGCCGGCGACGACAAGAAGCCGCACACCACCGACCCCATCGTCGCCATCGCGGCGAAGGCGGGCCTGTCGGTGAACGCGGGTCAGGACCTGCAGATGCGCGCCGCCGAGACCCACAGCAGCGCCAGCGGCCAGGACACGCACTTCGCCACCGGCGCCAACCTGCGCATCCACACCGGCCAGGCCATCGGCATGCTGGCCGGCGCCATCGGCCCGGGCAAGGAGGCGGCCGGCAAAGGCATCACCGTGATTGCCGCCAAGAAGGACATCGAGATAGAAGCGCAAAGCGACAAGATGCAGATCGCCTCCAAGGGCGACATGCTGATCGAAAGCGAGAACGGCCACATCGACTTCGCGGCGGCCAAGCGAATCATCATGCGCGTGGCCGGCGGGGCGTCCATCACCATCGAAGGCGGCCACATCATCCACGCCTGTCCCGGCACCTTCACCGTGCTGGCGGGACACAAGAGCTTCCTGGGCCCGCGACTGGTGAACCAGGCCCTGCCCGAGTTCCCGAAAAGCATCCTGAAGGGCCTGCTGACGCTGAAGTTCGACCACGCCCCCGCGGGCCAGGGCAGCGCCTGGGCCGGCATGCCCTACAAGCTGTACGCCGATGGGGCGCTGATCAAGCAGGACGTGCTGGATGAAACGGGCACGGTGACGGTGCCGCATTCGGCAGCCATCAAGCTCTACAAGCTGGAGATGGCGAATGGGGCCATTTACAGAATGCCGATGGTCGGTGAATACACGAATCCCAAGAAGGGCGATGCAGCCAACAAGGGGTACCTGAAACACGAGATCGGCGCGCCGCCGGATACCGGCCGTACGCCCGTCGACAGCACGCTCCGAGAGCGTTATCACAAAGGATTTGGCTCCTGATAGCTGTTAGAGCCGTGCACGCCCACCGAAACTCCACGCATTCCAATGTCTAAAGTAGTCCCGCCCACCCATGTGGTTGCAGTTCCGGAAGGCCAATGCACCGCAAAGATCACTCCCAAATGGTTCGTATGTGGTAGCGAATACCACCCCCAAAAAGCAACCTACCGACCCCTCGTCAACGGACGCGAAGCCTTCCGCGAGGTCTACCGTGCCATAGACGCGGCCAAGAAGTCCGTCTGCATCATCTGCTGGGGCTTTCAGCCCAGCATGTACTTCATCCGCGACGGCACGCACATGACGATCGGCCAGCTCCTCGAGAAAAAGGCGCGGGAAGGCAAGATGGTGCGGGTGTTGTGCTGGGCTTTTGAGATGCTCGGAGCAGTGAACGTGACAGGGCACAAAATCGGACTGGGTGAATCAAATACGCCGGGACGATGGTCCGTTGGTTTGAGCGACAGACCCATCACGGAAACGAACGAGCAGTATGAGTATGACTGCCGTTGGTACCGCATCTACGACCGAAAACAGGCAGCCCTGGGCGAGTTCGGGAGGCGGTTCGTCATTTCCGATGATTTTCCCAAGAACAAGCTGCTGTTCCACAGTCGCAGCTACTCCTTGTCTGACAACGACGCGTTGGGAAAATTGGAGTACATAGACAAAGGGCTGGCATCCAAACCCAAGAACTTCATGAAGTGGCTGCCCAGCCATCACCAGAAGATGGTCTTGGTGGACTATGAGGATCCGCAAGCGGCAGTTGGCTTCGTCATGGGGCATAACATGCTCGAT
>CBIHQA010000704.1:0-2037 GCA_966211475.1 uncultured Neisseriales bacterium | reverse complement strand
GTGTCTTCCAGCGCCAGCAGTCGCGGCCCCGTTACCGGGGTGAACGGCACCGCAGCGGTCAGTTTCGGGTAGTAGTCTAGCCCGTGTTGTTCGTAGGCCCTCGTCCAAGCCCAGTCGAACACGTATTCCCCGTAGGAATGCCCTTTCAGCCACAGCGGCAACGCGGCCACCAGTTCGCCACCGCGCCAGAGGGTGGGGAATACGGCTGCCCAGCCGTTGCGCTCCACCGTGCAGCGATGCTGGATCAGCCCCGACAGGAAGGCGTGTGAGACGAAGGGATGGCCGCCGGTCAGGCGGTCCCAGGGCTCTGGCTCCAATCGGTCCAGGTGATCCAGCAGGCGCAGTTCGGTGGCAGGTGCATTCATGTAATGGGTTTTACCTCCTCGACGACCGGTCTGGCTAGTACAGCTCACATTTGTTACATTGTTACCAACATAACAACAGAGAGATTGGTCATGGAAACCTTGTCCGTCGAACGCACGCAGACCGGTGTGCGGCTCGAAAAGCGCATGCTCAAGGTGCTGAAGGGCCTGGCGGAATACCTGGACATCAGCCTGGGCGACCTGCTGGAGGGCATCGTGCTGCACGCCTTCGAAGGCCGCTCCGCATTCGAAGGCAAGCCGCAGCTGCTCGAAACGATCGAACGCCTGAAATCCGTCTACGGCATGGATTACGACGCCCGATTCGCCCATCGCCTGCAGGAGGCCACCGATGCAGACCGCAGTTGATTCCTCTCTGCTTGATCAGGAAGACCACGCCTTGTTGACAGGATTCCTGGACGGCTCACTACCGCCATCCGGTTTCAACCACGCCGCCCATTTGCGGGTGGCCCGCGCCTGGCTACTGGCACACAACCTGCCGGCACAACTGGAGGGCTTCCACACCGCGTTAGCACGCTACGCCGCTGGCGTCGGCGCAGCGGGCAAATATCACGCGACCGTCACGGAAGGCCTGCTCATCCTGGTGCGCGAGCGGCTGCAAGCCCGGCCCGGCGACGGCTGGGCGGAGTTTCGCGACGGCTGGCCAGCACTGTTTACCGATGCACTCGGCGTGCTGGCTCAGCACTACAGCACGGAATTGCTGGCTTCTGATACCTCCCGGCAGCAGGTCTGTGCGCCGGATCGCGCGCCGCTGCCCTGCGGGGCGGGGCCGCATCGGGTATCCTAATAGGCTGATCTGTCTTCCTCGTTTCTCCGCGACATGAAAATCGCCCTCGCTCAATTCAATGCCACCGTCGGCGACCTGGCCGGCAACACAGACCGGATGCTGGCACTCATCCAGGATGCCCGCGCCGCGGGTGCCCGCCTGGTGCTGTTCCCGGAACTGGCGGTCACCGCCTACCCGCCGGAAGACTTGCTGCTGCGGCCTAGCTTCTACCAGGACGTGGAAGCCCAGCTGGCGCGGCTCAGCGCAGCCAGCCAGGGCATTGCGCTGGCTGTGGGTTATCCGGAATGGGCCGACAACCGGCGCTACAACGCGCTGTCGGTGCTGCTGGACGGCCGGCGGATGGCGCATTATCGCAAGCTGGAGTTGCCGAACAACGAGGTGTTCGACGAGTACCGCTACTTCACCCCTGGTGGTGAGCCGGCCGTGTTCGAGCTGGATGGCGTGAAGATCGGCCTGAACGTGTGCGAGGACATTTGGCACAGCGAATCGGCCCGGCGCGCCCGCGCGGCCGGCGCCGAGGTGCTGTTGGTGCCTAACGCTTCGCCCTTCCATCGCGGCAAGACCCACACCCGGCTGGACGTCGCACAGGCACGCGTCCAGGAAACCGGCCTGTCGCTGCTGTACGTGAACTGGGTCGGCGGGCAGGACGAGCTGATCTTCGATGGCGGCTCCTTCGCGATGAACGCGGACGGCACGCTGGCCGCTCGACTGCCGCTGTTCGAGGAGTCACTGTCCTATGTGGACGTGGCCCCCGGCGGGCGGCTGAGCGGCGGCACGCTGACCGACTGGCCGGACGAGGAAGCATCCGTCTATCAGGCACTGGTGGTGGGCGTACGGGACTACATCGGCAAGAACCGCTTCCCCGGCGTG